>CALGIA010000554.1 GCA_937916005.1 uncultured Rhodospirillaceae bacterium | reverse complement strand
CCTGCACCAAGTCGCTGACCCGGACGGAAAACCCCAATGCGGTGGTGTTCTATCTTTACACATTGATGATTCCGCCGGCGGCGGTCAGCCTGTTCTGGGGCTGGTCGAACCCGGTGCTGGGTGATTTGCCCCTGCTGATCGCGCTCGGTCTGTGTACCATCGGCGCCCAGCAATGCCAGACTCGGGCCTTCCGCGTCGCGCCCGCGAGCCTTGTTGTGATCGTGAATTATATCCAGCTGCCCCTGATCGCGCTACTCGGCTATCTGCTGTTCGATCAGACGACGGATATCTGGACATGGGCGGGGGCCGCCGTGATCTGCGTCAGCACCTATTATGTCGGCTATCAGGAATCCCGCGCGGCTCGGAAAGCGGCTTAAAACCCGGTGACCTGGCTCAATGTTGCGCCGGCTTGTTCCTGTTCATGACGCGTCGCGTCCATGGCCTCGCGGGCGGCCGGCGGCATCTGGATTTCCTGGGAGAATTCGGGCTTCAAGCGCAGCTTGTCGAGCCAGGCGGCCACATTCGGATGCAGGCGGGTGAACGGATATCCGGCCAGCGCCAGACGGTTGGTATAGATAAACCAGGCGATATCAACCACGGTCAGCGCATCGCCGAGCAGATAGTCATTGCCGGCCAGGTCCGCATCCAGCTTGTTATAGGCAGCCTGGAATTTCAGCGCCGATTTGCGGCACGCTTCATCGGTAAAGCCCTCAAGGGCGGCGCGCTCCCAGAAATTTATTTCCCGGTCCTTGTTGGCATCGGCCCGCCCCTGAACGGTGCCAGACCCACCCTCGCGATAGGACGCCAGGGCCTCCGCCGATTTGGGCGGACCCTTGCGCCCGAAGGCAAAGCGAAAACTCAGGGTTCGCAAATCGAGATGCAAATTGTCTTCATGTTCCAGAAGTTCGGCAATTTCGCTCTCGCGGCCCACCGGAATAAGCCGGGGCTCGGGGAAGTTTTTTTCCAGTTCGGCGATGATGTCGTTGCTTTCGATGTGGACAGCGCCGTCCAGAACCAAAGCGGGCACCAGGCCCCGGGGATTGATTCCCAGATAGCGCTCGCCGAAATTCTCATTTCCTGAGAGATCGACAAGATGTGATTCCCACTTGATGCCCTTGAGGTTGAGGTAAATCCGGGTTTTCTGGGAACATGACGATCCGGAAAAGTGGAACAGATGGACGCCTTTCCAGGCGAGTACTTCCCGGGTCTTGATGTCGCTGTCGGCAAGTTGAACCATGCGGATTTCCTCCCATTGCAATGCACAAGCAGTAACCGATTTTTGGTTTCCTGCAAAACGCTTGTTTATTCCGTGATTTTCGGGACTGGCGTGTGGGGGACGTTGTGGCATAGCATTAAGCCGCACATGACAAATCGCGGAAGCGGGAGAACATTATGCTTGAAAAGCTGGAGACCAGAGGCGTCGCACATTTCAGCATTCCGGTGACGGACAGCGAACGCAGCGAAAAATTCTATCACGAAATTCTTGGCATGCCCGTGTTGGCGTCGAACCACGAGGCCGGCATGGTGTTTCTCGATTCGGGCGGCGATTGCGTCATCCTGGTGCGCAGCGAGGCGGCGGAAAAGCCGCCCGAAGGCATCAATGTCCACCATGCCTTTGCGGTCGATGGCGATGTGTATGAGGAGTCGAAGGAATTTCTCGAATCAAAGGGCGTTGAAATTCTGTTCGAGGAAGACCGCCAGGGCGGCACGGTCAACGGTCCGCGCGCCTATTTTCACGACCCCGACGGCAATGTCCTGGAAATTATCGATTTGACGAGCTATTCCGGCGCGTCTTAGCTTTCGGCGGCAACAGCCGCTGCGGCGAACACCGCGTTGAAATCCTTCACCGCCTGGGCCGGGCCCGCCGGGTAGTCCCAGACGCCCGAGGCGACCGAGACGAAATCCGCGCCGGCGGACACCAGCCGGGCGCAGTTTTCCACCTTGATGCCGCCGATGGCGACACAGGGAACGATTGTGGCGGACTGCCAGCGTGTCAGTATTTCCGGATCGGCCCCGCCTTCCGTCAGCTTGGTGGTGGTCGCGAAAAATGCGCCGAACGCCACGTAATCGGCGCCCGCCTCGGCCGCATCCATGGCCAGGTGCAGCGACCGCTTGCAGGTGACGCCGACAATCGCGTCAACGCCGACAATGGCGCGGGCTTCAAGGTAGGGCGTGTCGTCCTGCCCCACATGGACACCGTCGCAGCCGGTTTCCGTCGCCAGATCCGGGCGGTCGTTCATCAGCAGGGCAACGTCATGGGCCTGGGTAATCGGGCGCAACACGTCGCAGACACGGCGGATCGTGTCGTCATCGACTTCTTTCAGGCGAAGCTGCAGACAGGCGACATCTCCCGCGTCCAGCGCGGCTTCCAGCGTCTTTGCGAATGCGTCGACATCATTGATGGTTGGCGGCGTGATCAGGTATAGACGGCAGGAATTGTTACCAGAGCTGTTACCGGGGCTGTTACCGGGGCTGTTACCGGGGCTGTTAATTGTCTTTGCCCTGATAAATCTTCACGATGGTATCAAGCATTTTCAGGGCCTCATCGCGGGGCCGCTGGAATGTGTTGCGGCCGATGATCGAGCCACTGCCGCCGCCGTCGCGGATCGCGCGCACTTCGTCGTACAGACCGTCCAGTCCACGGGACGCCCCGCCGGAAAACACCACGATGCGCCGGCCGTTGAAGCAGGATTGCACCACATGGGCGATGCGTTTCGACAGGGTGGAGATGTCTATGTTCTGCTCCTCATAGGTCTTCCTGGCGGCATCCAGAAAAAGCGCGTCCGTCGGCGCTTTGACCTTCACGATATGGGCCCCCATCAGGCAGGCCATATGGGCGGCATAGGCGCAGATATCTATCGCCGTCTCGCCCTCCGTCGTCAAATTGCCGCCGCGCGGATAGGACCAGATCACCGTGGCGATGCCGACCGATTTGGCTTCTTCCGACAGCTCGCGGATTTCTTCCATCATCTCGAACTGGTCTTCCGAACCGGGATAGATGGTGAAGCCGATCGCCGCGCAGCCAAGGCGCAGCGCGTCGCTCACCGAGCCATGCACCGCCTGGTCCTGGTTGGTCGACAGGGAATTGGCGCTGTTGACTTTCAGAATGGTCGGAATTTGTCCCGCGAATGTATCCGCACCCGCCTCGATCATGCCGAGCGGAGCCGCATAGGCGTTCAGCCCGGCATCGATCGCCAGCTGGAAATGGTAATGGGGATCATATCCCGCCGGGTTGGGCGCGAAAGACCGTGCCGGCCCGTGTTCAAAGCCCTGATCTACCGGCAGGATCACCATCCGGCCCGAACCGCCGAGTTTTCCATGCATCAGAATGCGGGCAATATTGGCCTTTGTGCCGGGGTTGTCGCTTTCGTATCCGGCAAGGATTTTCTTGACCTTCTGAGTTACGCGCATGGGATTCACCTAATTGGTTGTGAGTTGTTCAAAATATGGGAACTTGGTCTCAAGCTACCAATAGCGAAGATTCGTTAAAAGCACGTATCGCTATTTATTTTTCCGCCAGCCAATTCAGGCAATCATTCGCAGGGTGGCGGGACAGGGCAATATCAAGCGCCGGTTCGTCATCGTCATCCAGGGCCGCGTCATATTGTTTTGCGATTGCGGTTATTTTTTCACGAACCCGGCGTGGACCGGTGAAACGGATCGATTTGATGCCCGCGCGCATTGCCGCCAGGGCGTGGCCGGGCGTGTCGCCGCAATCAAGCACCGCTTCAATCGTCACATCGGGAAATTCCGTCCGGATCGCTGCGATGATTTCGGCAAACCACGCCGCGCCGCCAAAGGACACGGCGCCCGGCGCACTTACCAGCCGGATGCCCATGTTCAGCGACCGGGCGGCGGTGACGGCGGTCCTTGCATCATCGATGCCATGGATGATGATGCCGCGCCTCACGCTAGTTTTTTTCACGTCTCATTTACCATGTCTCATTTTCACGTCCTGTCGGCAGGCTTTGTTTTATCCCGGGCTCGACCTCATGCGCGCCCGGCGGAGCGTAAAACGATAGCGTTGCCCGAAATAGGGGTAAATATCGCATTTGATCCCTAATTGGGACGTCACTGGTGTTGACGTTTTCCACGCCCACGGACTATCTTTGCCATAGGGAGCGCAATAAATACGGATGCGAATAATCACATGACCCGCCTGAGCGACGCCCAGGCCCGGCTCGAACGCGCATTTTCGCGGCTTGAGAAGGCATCGGGAAATGCACAAACCATGGGCCAGCCCCTGGACAGCGGCGGGGATGACGCCGTGACCGGTGACGATTTCGAACTTCTGCGCGCGCGCTATGATAAATTGCATGGGGTGACGCGCAAGATTTCCGATCGGCTTGATGCGGCGGTTGGCCGCATGAAAACGGCATTGGACGGTTAGCATGGCTTCTGTCGACGTCTCCATCAACGGTCGGAATTATCAGATCGCCTGCGAGAAGGGCGAGGAAGACCGGCTGTCCCGGCTTGCCGACTATGTTGATGAACGGGTTCAGGAGCTTGTCGTGGCCGTCGGCCAGGCAGGCGATTCAAGATTGCTTGTGATGGCCAGCCTGTTGATCGCCGATGAGTTGTATGAAGCCCAGACGGCGCTTGATCGTCATGGGATAGATACGGATTCCAGCGAGGCGGGGAAACTCGCAATCAATGGCGACGCCGGAAGCGACGACCGCCTGGTTTCCGTTATCGAGGCGATGGCCGATCGTATCGAAACCATCGCCGCGGGAATTGAACGCGGCTAGCCTGTTTGGCTCTACAACACCCTTTCTTTTAACGCTTTCGATGTTACATTCAGCCTTGGACGGGGCTGTCTGGTGCGCGAGGCTTTTTATCCCTGGGGCCAGAACATTTCTCTCGGGAGCTGTCCCTTTCGGAGCCGTGGTTTCGGAATATGGCGCCCACCTGCTTGTGCAGGCCGCAGAGGATATGTACTGCTAGACGGCCAAGGCGGCTCCGCCCATTTCTGTTAGCGGATTTCCGATCATGTCCATTACTGAGACCATCGTCGAAACAAAACGGCGGATGCGGGCAGATGCGCTTGTAATACGCCGGGCGGCGGCGCGGGCCTCCCAGGATATCGGGGAAGCCGTTGCGGCAAATTTCCTGTCGGGCTTTCGGGACTTGCTCGCCAATGGACAGCAAGTGGTTTCCGGATACTGGCCGATGCGCGATGAAATTGACGTCGTCCCGCTGCTCAACCGTCTATCCCAACAGGGTATTTCCTGTGCGCTGCCGATCGTGATGGGAAAGGGATTGCCGCTGGTCTTCCGGCTCTGGCGTCCGGGGGATCCGCTGGCTGCCGGCCCGTTTGGCACCAGCGAGCCTTTGGCGGACGCACCCGAAATGGTCCCAACTCTGGTAATGGCCGCGTTGCTGGCCTTTGATCAATCCGGCGGCCGGTTGGGCTATGGCGGCGGTTTCTATGACCGCAGCCTTGCCGGACTCAGGCGGAGCGGCGCGGTGCAGGCGGTCGGGGTCGCCTTCGATACGCAGGAAGTCGATGAAGCGCCCAAGGCCGAATATGATCAGCGTCTCGATTGGGTGGTGACGGAAAGCCGAATTATTCAATGCGCGGGATAGGTATTGTGGTAGGGATGGGGCTGGAAACAAAGGGTATATATGCGAATTCTGATTTGCGGTGATGTTGTCGGGCGTTCGGGCCGAACGGTCGTGCTCGATAATATCAAGCGGTTGCGTGCGACGCTGAAACTGGATTTCATTGTTGTGAATGGCGAGAACGCGGCGGGCGGGTTTGGCATCACGCCGAAAATCTGCAACCAGTTCTTCGATGCCGGGATCGATGCGATCACCACCGGCAATCACGTCTTTGACCAACGTGAAATCATTCCCCATTTCGATCGGGAAAAGCGTCTGCTGCGGCCCCATAACTATCCCAAGACAACGCCCGGAACCGGCGTCGCCCTTTTTGAGGCGCCCCGTGGCCGCAAGGTCCTGATCGTGCATCTGATGACGCGGCTGTTCATGGACCCGCTGGATGACCCGTTTGCCTGCGCCGCCCAGGCGCTTGAGACCCACCGTCTGAAACAGAACGGCATCGACGCCATCATCTTCGATGTCCATGGCGAGGCCAGCAGCGAGAAAATGGCCATGGCCCATATGGTCGACGGCCGCGCGTCCGTGGTCGTCGGCACCCATTCACATATTCCAACGGGCGATGCGCATATCCTGACGGGCGGTACCGCCTATCAGACCGATATCGGCATGTGCGGCGATTATGATTCGGTGATCGGCATGAAGAAACAGATTTCCGTGGAACGTTTCGTACGTAAAATGCCGACCGCGCGGCTGGAAGCGGCCGACGGCGATGGGACGTTGTGCGCGACCTTCGTCGAAACCGATGATGCAACCGGGCTCGCGCTCCGGGTAGAACCGTTGCGCCTTGGGGGCATTTTGGCGTCAACCATGCCCGAATAGGGCGTGATTAGCCTAATTGTTGCCATATTGCGCTGCTAACAATCTGGATCGACCGGTTTAGGCATCTACAGATACCGATTTTTAGGGGCCAACGCGCCATATATGGTATAAACACGGATTTTCGGTCGAAGGGGCATTGGGGACGCATGGCGGGTCATTCCAAATTCAAGAATATTATGTATCGCAAGGGCGCACAGGATGCGAAGCGCGCCAAGCTGTTCACCAAGATCATCCGCGAGCTGACCGTGGCCTCCCGTTCGGGCTTGCCCGACCCGGCGCAAAACCCGCGGCTGCGCGCCGCCATAGCGTTGGCGAAAAATTCCAACATGGGCGGCGACACCATCGACCGCGCCATCAAGCGTGGCTCGGGTGTTGATGACGGCGAACAATATGAAGAAATTCGCTATGAAGGCTATGGCCCGGGCGGCGTCGCGATCATCGTCGAAACCCTGACCGACAACAAGAACCGCACCGCCAGCGATGTGCGTTCGGCCTTCGCCAAGCTTGGTGGAAATCTCGGCGAAACCAATAGCGTGTCGTTCATGTTCGACCGGGTCGGGTCGATCCAGTTTGCCCCGACGGTGGCGTCGGCCGACGAAATGTTCGAAGCCGCCCTCGAAGCCGGCGCGCAGGATGTGGAAACCACTGATGACGGTCATGAGGTTTCCTGCGAACCCGATGATTTTCACGTCGTGCGCGAAGCGCTGGAAAGCCGTTTTGACGCATCTGTCGAGGCGGCGCTGACATGGCGGCCGCAAAACACCATCGAGCTCGACGAGGACGGGGCGGAAAAGCTGTTTCGTCTGCTCGACGTCCTGGAAGACAATGATGACGTCCAGAACGTTTCGTCCAATTTCAGTGTTTCCGACGAAATTCTGGCCAAGCTGACGAATTAAAGTCATGAACCCATCCCCCCATATGCAAACAGGTGGCCGGGCATGAGGCTTTTGGGGCTTGATCCCGGACTGCGGGTCACCGGTTGGGGTGTGGTTGAGGCCGAGGGCAACCGGCTGTCATATGTCGCCGACGGGGCGCTCAAAATCGATGCCCGGGCGTCGCTCGCCGAACGGCTGGCCGATCTTTACGGTGGATTGCGCGACTTGCTGGACCTGCACCGTCCGGAACAGGCGGCCGTCGAGGAAACTTTCGTCAACCGCAACCCGGCCTCGGCGCTCAAGCTCGGTCAGGCGCGCGGCGTGGTGCTGCTGGCGCCGGCGGAATTCGGTATTCCTGTGGCGGAATATTCGGCCAATTTGGTGAAAAAATCCGTGGTCGGCGCCGGCCATGCCGACAAGCGGCAAATCGACGCGATGGTCCGGATGCTGTTGCCGGGCTGCGTCGCCGCAACGCCCGACGCGGCCGATGCGCTGGCCGTCGCCATCTGTCACGCCCATCACATGTCGACCCATCGGCGCTGGTCCGATGCGGAAGCGGCGGAGGCGCGGCGTTGATTGCGAAACTCACAGGTCTGATCGATTCCCAGGGCGAGGACTGGGTGGTGATTGATGTGGGCGGCGTCGGATACATGGTTTTCTGTTCGGGCCGCACATTGTCGTCTCTGCCGCCGACCGGGACCAGGTTCGGACTGTCCATCGACACCCATGTGCGCGAAGACCATATCCATCTTTATGGCTTCGCTGATGATGTCGAGCGCGACTGGTTCCGCCTGCTGACCACCGTACAGGGCGTCGGCGCGCGGGTGGCGCTGGCCATTCTCACCGTGTTGAGCCCCGACAATCTGGCCGACGCGGTGATTTCCCAGGACCGCACCATGCTGACCCGGGCCCCCGGCGTCGGACCCAAGCTCGGCCAGCGAATCGTCAACGAACTCAAGGACCGGGCCGGCGATCTTACCGTGGTGCGCCCGGCCGCCTTCGCCGCCTCGGCTGAAGGCAGTGCGGCGGTGGCGATCAGCGAGGCGACATCCGCCCTGATCAATCTCGGCTATCAGCGCGCCGAGGCCTATGGCGCGGTCGCCGAAGCCGCGCGCCGGCTGGGCGAAGAACCCGCGCTGGATGATCTGATCCGGGGCGGGCTGCGCGCGCTCAAGGGACCGAGGGAGCTAAACGCATGAATTCGGGCGAACATCTGGTGGCCGCCGAATTCCGGACCGATGATGCGGAAGATGTGGCGATGCGGCCGCAGACCCTCGACGACTTTATCGGTCAGCACCACCTGCGCGATAACCTCAGGGTCTTTATCAAGGCGGCGCGCGGCCGGGGCGATGCTCTCGACCATGTCCTGTTTCATGGGCCGCCCGGGCTCGGCAAAACCACGCTGGCGCAAATCGTCGCGCGGGAACTCGGCGCGGGGTTTCGCGCCACGTCGGGGCCGGTGATCGACCGCGCCGGCGATCTCGCGGCCCTGCTTACCAATCTCGAACGCAACGATGTCCTGTTCATCGATGAAATTCACCGTCTCAACCCGGCGGTAGAGGAAATTCTCTACCCGGCGATGGAGGATTTCAAGCTGGACCTGATCATCGGCGAAGGACCGGCCGCGCGTTCGGTGCGCATTGATCTGCAACCCTTTACCCTGGTGGCCGCGACCACGCGGTCCGGGCTGATCACCACGCCGCTTCGCGAACGTTTCGGCATTCCGCTGCGGCTGAATTATTACGACACCGAAGACCTGGTCGTGATCGTGCGGCGCAACGCGGCCCTGATGGGAATCGAGATCACCGATGACGGCGCGGCGGAAATTGCCGGGCGCGCCCGGGGAACGCCACGTATTGCGGGGCGTTTGTTGCGCCGGGTGCGTGATTTCGCGGTGGTCGAAAACGCCGGAACGGTGGATGTGACGGTGGCCGACCGGGCCTTGTCGCGGCTTGATGTGGATGCGCTCGGGCTCGGCGACATGGATCGACGCTATTTGCGCGTTATCGCCGATAATTATGGCGGCGGGCCGGTCGGGGTTGAGACCCTGGCGGCGGCCCTGTCCGAGGAACGCGACGCCATCGAATATATTATCGAACCCTTCCTGCTCCAGCGTGGCCTGATCCAGCGAACGCCGCGCGGCCGCATGCTCAGCGATGTGGGGTTCCGCCATATCGGCGTTACGCCTCCGGCCCAGCGCCGCGAACAGTTCGACCTTCTGGATGATGCCGACCCGGAAGGGGAACGCGATGTCTGATGTGACCGCGAATTCAGGCCGGATCGAAAACGGCGAACATGTGTTTCCGACGCGGGTCTATTACGACGATACGGATGCGGCCGGGGTGGTCTATTACGCCAATTTCCTGCGCATGGCCGAACGCGCGCGGACCGAGATGCTGCGTCTGCTGGGCGCCGAACATGGCGAGGCGACGCGTACCCATGGCGTAGCGCTTGCGGTTCGAAGATGCGAGGTCGATTACATGCGCCCGGCCCGGCTCGACGACGCTCTCCATATTCACAGCCGGCTCGTCAAGGTCGGTGGGGCCAGCATGAATATGGAACAGATCGTTCGCCGCGCCGGGGATGATCTGGTGCGACTGACATTACGAATTGCCTGCGTCACCCGGGCGGGCGGGGCGGCGCGGCTCCCCGACACGATGCAATCGGCGCTGCAAAATTTCCTGACCGAGCAAGGCGCGACCAACATGAGGCGAAACTAGACCATGGATCCAGTAAAATCCTTCGACCTTGGGGGCTCGGCCTCCGGCGATCTGTCGATGTGGGCGCTGTTCCTGCAGGCCGATTTCGTTGTTCAGTTCGTGATGCTGCTTTTGTTGCTGGCGTCATTCTGGTGCTGGGCGATCATCTTCGAAAAAGTCTCCCGCATGCGCAAGCTGTCCGGCATGGCGGACCGGTTTGAGGAAACCTTCTGGTCCGGCGGCTCGCTCGATGAACTTTACGACCGGGTCAGTTCGCGCGCCGACGATCCCATGACGGCCATATTCACGGCGGCCATGAAGGAATGGCGCCGCGCGCCGGTCAAGGGCGCCGTGGGGGATGTCAATGGCAACACGGGCGGAAACGTGGGCGGCAACATGGGTAGTGGCGGCCTCGCCGACCGGATCGACCGGGTTATGTCGATCACGCTGGGGCGCGAAATGCAGCATCTCGAACGCTATATGATTTTTCTCGCCTCGGTCGGTTCGACCGCGCCGTTCGTCGGATTGTTTGGCACCGTGTGGGGCATCATGAACAGCTTCCAGGCGATTGCGCTCACCAAGAACACCTCGCTTGCCGTGGTTGCGCCGGGCATCGCCGAGGCGTTGTTCGCCACGGCGCTTGGGCTGGTGGCCGCCATCCCGGCCGTGATCGCCTATAATAAGCTGTCCAACGATATCGGGCGATATGCCGGGCGACTCGAGGCGTTTTCCGGCGAGTTCAGCGCCATCCTGTCGCGCCAGGCCGAGGTCAGGGGTTAGACATGGCAATGGTTGGTCACAGATCGAGCGGCGGCGCCGGGTACCGCGCGAAACGGTTCGGCGCCTATCAGCCCATGTCGGAAATCAATGTGACGCCGATGGTCGATGTGATGCTTGTGCTGCTGGTG
>CALGIA010000553.1 GCA_937916005.1 uncultured Rhodospirillaceae bacterium | reverse complement strand
CCCCAGTTCGGCAGCCTCGGCAAGATTGTGGAATATCATCGAGGCATGAGGGCCGGCCTGGGCCTTGACACGCGGACTGTCGGCCGATTCTCCCTCGGCCAGAACGCAACCGCCCGCAATCGCCGTGCTGTAGAGCGTGTCCTGCGGTCGCCCGGCGTCCCGCCAAGCCTGTTTCATGGCCTCAAGCCCGGCAAGAGAGTCGTCCACGCCCCGCATGGTGTTCAACCAGTTGGCGCCCAACTCGGCGGTCAGTTTGCGGCCCCGGGGTCCCAGGGCCGAAATATGGGTCGGGATCGGGTCTTCAATATTGATCTGGCCGATGTCAGGGTTGAGAAAACGGATCTTGCGGCTGGCGCCTTCGGTTTCCCATTCCACCGTTTCGCCCGCGAGCAGGCCTTGCACCACCCGGATGTGATCGCGCATTTCAGCGAGCTTGATCGCCGGCAGTCCCATGGACCGCCGCGCGGTAAAGCCAGTCGACACCCCGAAATCGATCCGCCCCGGCGCAAGCTTGTTGAGCGAGGCCAGTGCGTTCGCGGTCACGGCGGGAATTCGATTGGACGGGATCAGGACACCTGTCCCAAGCCGGATCCTGGAGGTCTTCATGGCGGCGGCGGCCATGGCGACGAACACATCCGCGCTGAGAAGCTGCGTGTCGTAAAACCAGGCGTGGCTGTATCCCAGTTCCTCGGCGCGCTGAACCACCCGCCATGAGTCGGACGATGTCGCGATATTGATCCCGTAATCCATTTCCATGTCCCCCGGATTATGTTTGCCGGAATCAGCATGCCAGTTCATCGCCGGGTGAGGCAATTAGTTGTTTGTCTGCTCCCGGGGAAGCGGTAGCCTTCGGCTCCTGCAACATCGGAAGGGGGACACCCTGAATGTCGGGTATCGACCACGCAAACGGCCATAGTCCCGACGGGCTATTGGAAACGGTCCACCCTTTGCTCCAGGCGGCGCCGCGGCCCGACGGAAACGAGCTGTCCTACGATCTGGACCAGGCCCTGAACGCCGTTGTCAAACTGCATGCGGACGTCCCGGCGGACGCGTTTACGGCCGCCAATCTGGGGACGGAACGGGAGGGCAGTGGAATCGTTCTGGATTCCAACGGTCAGGTGCTGACCATCGGGTATCTCATGAGCGAGGCCTCCCACGTTACACTGACCATGAACGGCGGCAAGACCGTCGCCGCCGAACCCATCGCCTATGACCATGAGTCCGGGTTTGGCATTGTCCAGGCTGTCGAGCCCTTGGATATCGAGCCTTTGGAAATCGGCGATTCTTCCACCGTCGCCATGGGCGATTCAGTAGTGGTGGCGTCATTCGGGGGGATCAGCCATGCCATAGATGGCCGGGTCATGTCGATCCGTGAATTTGTAGGGTCCTGGGAATATATGCTCGACGAGGCCATCTACACCATGCCGGTTCACCCCTATTGGGGCGGCGGCGCGCTGATCGATCGGAACGGCAGGCTTGTCGGCGTGGGATCGCTTTATGTGGAACAGGCGATAGGCGAAACCGAACGGTTTCCTGGCAACATGTTCGTTCCGATCAATCTGTTGAAACCGATACATGCCGCCATGCTGTCCACCGGCCGCGCGGACCGGCCGAAACGCCCCTGGCTGGGCATGCATACCGCCGACACCACTGAGCGGTTGTTCGTCACCGGCGTCGGCGAGGATGGGCCCGCTGATCTGGCTGGGATTGAGCCCGGCGATATCGTCTTGAGCGTCGAGGGCGTCGCGGTAACCGATCTTGGCCATATGTACCGGACCCTATGGGCGGCGGGACCGCCCGGCACGGAAATCAGGTTCACGGTTCTGCGCGATGACGATGTCCTGACCATCCGGGTCCGGACGTCGGACCGGTATAATCGCATGAACCTGCCGCGCCGGCATTGAGACTCTGGCATTTAGAAGGGAGAACAGAGCCATGACCACATATGTCCTCGTTCACGGCGCCTGGCATGGCGGCTGGTGCTGGCGACGGGTTGCCGACAGGCTGCGCAAGGCGGGGCATGAGGTGTTTACGCCGACCATGACCGGGCTTGGCGAGCGCGCCCATCTCGGGTCTCCCGATACGGACCTCAACACCCATATCCAGGATATCTGCGCGGTATTCGAGTCCGAGGAAATCGACCGAGCCGTGCTGTGTGGCCACAGCTATGGCGGCATGGTGATTACGGGGGTCGCCGACCGACTGGCCGACCGGATCAGCGCCATTGTCTATCTGGACGCCTTCATTCCGGAAGACGGCCAGTCACTGTTCGATATCCAGGGGCCGGAACGGGTGAAGTTGTTCCGCGATCTGGCCAATCAATCCGGCGATGGTTGGCGTGTTCCCCCCGTATCGGCGGAATATTTCGCCGTCATGACGCCGGAAGACGCAGTCTGGGTCGACCGCCGTTGCGTTGCCCAGTCCATCGCCACCTACGCAACCCCCGTGCGCCGCAGCGGCGCCGATCGGGCTATCCCCCGCAAGATATATATTCGCGCCGACAGCTATCCCAACAGCAATTTCGGCCCCTTTGCCGAGCAGACAAAAAACGATCCCGCCTGGGAATATCATGGCGTTGCGTCGGGCCATGACGTCATGGTCGACAAACCCGACGAGCTGACGGAAATCCTGCTCGGCGCCGCCTGATTTTCATTTTACGGCAAGCGGAACGTAAAATTCCGGGGTCAGTCCCGCGCGGTCCCGTGCGTCTTCGTTGAAGGGCGGTTTGAGCGCGCCCCGGAAATAGCGGCGGACCTGTTCATGATAGGTGGGTACGGGGTCGCATCCCCGTGCCCGGCAGACAAATTGGAACCACCGCGTTCCCGTCGCCACATGGGTGATCTCGTCCCGGTAGATGGTTTCCAGAATTTCCGCGCTGTCGTGATCTTCGGCGGTGCGCAAATTTTTGATCATGACCGGCGTTACATCTAGCCCGCGCGCTTCCAGCACCAGGGGCACCATGGCGAGCCGCGCCAGCAGGTCGTGGGCGGTTGCCGTCGCCGCGCCCCACAGCCCGTCATGGGCGGGAAAATCGCCGTAGGCGGCCCCGAAAATTTCCAGCCGCGTGGACAGGAGTGAAAAATGCCGGGCCTCGTCGGCGGCAACGGCAACCCAGTCGTCAAAAAATTCCCGGGGCAAATCGTCGTCGGTGAAGCGCGCGATGATATCGCAGGCCAGGTCGACGGCGTTGAGCTCGATATGGGCCAGCGCATGCAGAAGCGCAATCCGGCCAGCCACGTTCTTTGCCCGGCGGCGTTTCGGCATGTGGCGCGGAAGAAGCAATTCGGGGCGGGCCGGTCGGGCCGGCCGAGCCGGTGGGTTTCCGGCGCCCACAAGAGTGATCCGACCGGTTTGCCACGCGGCTGCAAAGTCCAGCACCGCAGCCACCTTCGCCACGGGGTCTGCGGTTTCAAGGGCCGTGACGGCGGCCTGGGCGAGGGATTTAGAGTCGGTCACCCTAGGCGTCCCCCAACGTCCCAGCCGGTTCCTCGATCAAGGCGATGAAATGTTCATGGGCGCGCCGTGCCGTGTCCAGCATTTCGGCGCGCAGGCTCTGGAAGTCGTCCGCACCCGCGCCGCGGACCAGCGCGGCGCGAAGTCCGTCGGGCGCGGTATCTTCGTCGAAGCGGGACTCCAGGGTCAGGCGGAGCACGGCCTGGGCATTGCGCCACAGCCGCATGGCTCCAATCAGAGAGCTATAGCTGAATCTTGGTGATGGAGAATGAAGGCGGCGTATCCTGGCGTT
>CALGIA010000552.1 GCA_937916005.1 uncultured Rhodospirillaceae bacterium | reverse complement strand
CCGAGAAACCTTCGCTTTCGACGATGGTGAAACCTCCCTTGATCACCGGTTGCAATGCCTTGACCCGGGCGCCCTGGGTAAGCTGTACATAATTCTGCAAGGCGATCGACATGCCGATCGCCGAAATCAATGCGGCCAGACGCGGCGAACTGCGAAGCGGTCGATAGGCCAGCCGTTCCAGCGCCCAGCCATAGACCGCCGTCAACAGCATGGACACCAGCAGCACGGTGATCAGAGCCAACGGGATCCAGCCCCCCGTTCCGGCGCCCCCGCCCCCCAGCACCAGGAAAGAAATCAGACTGATAAACGCGCCGATCATATAGATCTCGCCATGGGCGAAGTTGATCATGCCGATGATGCCATACACCATGGTATAGCCGATCGCGATCAGACCGTAGATCGCGCCAAGCGTCAGGCCGTTGATCAATTGTTGCAGGAAATATTCCATGGCCGGTATGTGACCTGTTCGGAATTGAGGCGTCTTAACGACGCGTCCCCGACTCCTTCTTCTGTTTCTCGATAACGTAATCGAGCTTTCGCACGGCCATGCGCTTGAGTAATTCCTGACCCGCATTCGCGGCGCCGACAATCGAAACCTCGACCAGCGTCGCAGCGTCGACAGCGGTAACTTTTACCGAATTTCCGATCTGGTGAAACTCTATCAGGACTTCCCGTCCGGATTGCTGCGTCATTATCCTGTTCCCCAAAAACCGCCTACGCACCAGGACACCCAATGCACATTAGCAGGAAACTCAAGAATCACGCCACCGCGGTGAAGGGTCCCTTCAGGTGCGATTTTTGACCACTGATCTTAACTGTTCGTTAACGCAGCCTAACCGATTGTGAATAGGTCAAATTAACTATACCCGCCGTTGTCGGCGGGATGGTTCGAGGAAGGAGTTCAAATTGCAATCGGCCTGGAAAATGCTTCGGTATTCCGCATCCAGCCATGGGCCCGTATTGATTGCCGTGGCGATTGGCGCGCTGGCGTCATCACTCGTGGCGATTGGGATGGAGAGTCTCGGAGGGTTGTCCGGCGCAATATGGATCAATGCGCTGGCGGCCGGATTGACGATCACCGCCCTGGCGGCGGCCAGTCTGGGCCTGTTCATCCGCAGCGGCCGCAAAGTCGCCTCCAGACTAGCCGAACGAAGCGCGGAATTATCACAGCGAACCGCCCAGCTCCTCGAAACCAATCAGATTCTGGAACACGAAATTCGCGAGCGGAAGCAGGCCGAGAGCGCCGCCGAGCGCGCAAATAAAAGATTAATCGACGCCATAGGAAGTATCGCGGACGGGTTTTTACTGTGGGATGCCGAAGATCGGCTGGTGCTGTCCAATGAAAAATTCCTGAACCACGAGACAATTCCGCGGGGCGCCCTGACCCCGGGCATGCGGTTCGAGGAGTTCATCCTGGCGAGCTACGGCGCCATTGCGCGCTCCGAATCAGATGGCTCCGTCGAAAACTGGTTGGAAAAATGCCGGAATTGGCACCGGGACGCCAGCGGCGCTTTCGACTTCCGCCTGCGCGACGGCCGCTGGATGCAAATCAGCGAACGCCGGACCAAGGATGGCGCCACGGTGACCATCTATACCGACATCACCCTGCGCCGGCGCGCTGAAAATCAGCTCAAACGTAGCGAAAACCGCCTCGCCCATGCCGAACGTCTGGCAGGAATCGGGTGCTGGGAATGGACGCGCGGATCCAGTGAACTGGTCTGGTCGGCGGAATTGTTCACGCTGATGAATTGGCCGACTCACCGCGCGCCGACGGTTACCAGCTATCTCGAACTGATCCACGAAGATGACCGCGACCACGTCGAACAGGCCTATCGCCACATCTTCTTGAATGGCGGTAGTTTCGACATCGAATACCGGATCACCCGGCCCGACGGAAAAGAGCTGCAGTTCAAATCCCAGGGTGAAGCCGCCATGAATGACGACGGCGTGGCCGACCGGATCATCGGCGCCGTGCATGACATCACCGAGCTCAAGCGCGTCGAGAAAGCCTTGCGGGAAGCCAAGGAAGCCGCTGAAACGGCGAACCGGTCGAAAAGCGAATTCCTGGCCAATATGAGCCATGAAGTGCGGACGCCTCTCAACGCCATCATGGGTTTTTCCGAGGTCATGAAAGACGAGATATTCGGATCGATCGGCAATTTGCGCTACCGGGCATACGCCGAAGACATTCTGATGAGCGGGGC
>CALGIA010000551.1 GCA_937916005.1 uncultured Rhodospirillaceae bacterium | reverse complement strand
ATCTTGATGCTGACGGGCAGGTTGCCGGCGGAGATGACGCCAGCCAGGCGACGGCGTAGGAAATATCCTGCATCTCGGTGGTCGCGCGGAGCGGCAGCTTTTCCCGGCGCGCCTCAAGTTCGGCTTCGCTGGTCAGTTCCATGGTCATGTCGGTCGGAATGAAACCGGGCGCGACGGCGTTGACGTTGATATTCCACGGCCCGAATTCCCGCGCCCAGCTCTTGGTCAGGCCGGAAATCGCCGCTTTCGCCGCCGCGTAGTGGCACGCGTTGGCGCTGCCGCCCATGGCGAAGATCGAGGAGGTGTTGACGATCTTGCCTTCCTTGCGGTCCTTCATTCCCGGCAGGACGGCTTGCGTCGCAAAGAAAGTCCCGCGCACATGGACCGAGAACATGCGGTCGAAAATTTCTTCGTCGATATCCTCCATCATCAGCCGCTGGCCGCCGACGCCGGCATTATTGACCAGGATATCGATCCGGCCCATGCCGCGCACCGCCGACTGGAATTTCGCCACGTCGCGGATATCGCACAGGATCGTGCGCGCATCCCGGCCCTGGGCGCGGATCATCCCGGCCGTCTCCGCCAGCTCCGCTTCAAGGATGTCATGGAGGATCAGCTCGGCCCCGCGTTCGGCCAGCAGCACGGCGTGCGACCGCCCCATGCCGCGCCCGGAACCGGTCACCAAGGCAATTTTACCGTCGAGTGATGTGCTCATATCGCGTCTCTAATCCTTCAGGCCCTTAATCCTTCAGACCCCTGAGTTTCAATTTATCGATCTTGTTGGCGCCGGTCTTGGGCAGCGCCTCCATGAATTCGATGGCGACCGGCACCTTGTATTTGACCAGCCGGCCGGCGCAGTATTCGATCAATTCGTCTTCGCCGACAGTTTCGCCGGGGACGAGGGCGACGAATGCCTTGACCATTTCCCCCCTGAAGTCGTCGGGCACGCCCACGGTCGCCGCTTCGTGAACCGAGGGATGTCCGGTCAGAACCTCGTCGATTTCGCGCGGATAGACGTTGAAGCCGCCGACCAGGATCATTTCCTTCTTCCGGTCGACGATGAACAGATATTCGTCCTCATCCAGATAACCGATATCGCCCGTATGGAGCCAGCCATCACGGATCGCAATGGCGGTTTCTTCCGGACGGCTGCGATAGAGACGGGTAAATTGCGGACCCTTCAGGCAGATTTCGCCGCGCTCGCCGGCCGGCAGGATCTTATCGCCGGTTTCAATATCGACGATCTTGATGCTGGTCATGGGCGCAATGAGACCGACGGAAAGCAGCTTTCCCGCGCCGCCGGCGGGATTGCCGCTGACGGGCGCGCCTTCGGACATGCCATAGCCTTCGTGGATCTCACAGCCGGTCTTTTCCCGCCACTCCAGCAGCAGGGATTCCGGACAGGGCGATCCGCCGGCGAAACAATGTCGCAGTGCGGAGAAATCCGTGGTGTCGGCGGCGGGCGAGCGCAACAGCCCGATGTAAATCGCCGCCGGCCCGCCGGCAAATACGCTGATCCGGTTCCGTTCAAACTGGTCGAGCACGATTTCGGGCTTGTATTGGGGCACCGACACCAGCGTCGCGCGCAGATAGACCGGCATGATATTTGCGTAATGGTGACCCCAGATATGAAACATGGGCGCAACCGACAGAATATTTTCCTGGTCGAACCTGGCCGGCCAGACGGACCCGTTCATTCTGCAAAACCACATCATCATGGAATGGATGTGTTCGGCGCCCTTGGGGACGCCCGTGGTGCCGCCGGTAAAGAACATGGCCGATGGGTCATCGGGGCCCGGCAGATCGCCATCCAGCGCCAGCCCGGCATCGTCGAACCAGGCCGCCACTTCCGTTTCGCCGTCGCCGAGAACCAGAACCTCCGCGATGCCGGCTTCGGCGGCGCGCGCACGGGCGAATTCCGCGAACGCGGGTTCGGTCACGATCACCGCCGGGTCCGTGTCGGCCAGAAGCGGCGCGGCTTCACGCGCCGAATAGTTGGGGTTCATGCAGGCAATCTGGGCCCCCGCCGCCATGCCGCCGTGACAGGCGACCGCCATCTCGATGGAACTGGTCATCATGATGGCGACACGGCTGCCCTGCGCGCCGCGCGACTTCAGTTCCGCGGCCAGCCCCGCCGCGCCGCGCGCATACTGGGCATAGGTCATGGATTTGTCTTCGCAGATCATCGCAATCCGGTCGGGAACATGTCCGGCGGCGAAGGCCAGCGCATGGGTGATGGTGGGGAAATCCGGCAGATCCGGATCAAGTTCCAGTTTGGACCGGACAATCGCCACCGCGTCACCCCGCGGCTTCGGTTACCTGGATCACGACCGCCATGCCCAGATCTCCGGCGGCGCAGCCCTGGAACAGGCCATACCCGCCGCCGCGCATGACAAGCTCCTCGATCATCTCGATGGTCGCGCGCATGCCGGTCGGGCCGTTCGGATGGCCCCAGATCAGCGAGCAGCCATTATTGTTGATGGACATGACATCGCGCCCGGTTTCCCGCGCGAACACGATGTCGTTCACCGCGAACGGGTTATGGGATTTGATCACGTCGATGTCGTCGATGGACAGCCCGGCGGCCTCGAGGGCCTTGCGGGACGCGGGCACGGGGGCGTGCGGCATGAACTTGACCCTGGACCGCGCCTGCCCGACGGACAGCAGACGGATCCGGATTTTAGGATCCCGCGACAATTCACGCGCCTTGTCCGGATTGGTCACGATGATGGCCGCGTTGCCGTCGGCCGGATGGGTCTGGCCGCCCAGGGTGACCGTTCCGCCGTCGACCACCGGCTTGAGCCTGGCGAGCTTATCCGCATCGGTGGGATAGACGCCCTCGTCATTGTCCAGGGTCGATCTGGTCTTGCTGAAACGCTTGTCCGGAACATCAAACGGAAGCGTCATATAGCGGTCATGGAAACCTGACCGAACCGCGTCCTGATATTGTTCATAGCGGCGCAGCACCACGTCATGCTGTTCGCTGGTGTCGATCTGCCATTCCCGGGCGCAGTTTTCCGCGGTCTCCACCATGGCCACATCGCCGAACGGGACCAGCCCGGATTTCCCCATGAAATTGTCGACCATGAAGAATTCCACCTCGGGCATGCCGTTGAAGCCGTCCGGGTCGGGGTAATGGATCACCGGCGCGTTGGAGGTCCGGTCCGCCGCCAGGGCCAGTGAACAGGTCGCGCCGCCAAGCTCGATCTCCTGGGCCGAAATGGCGAGGCAGCGCGCGCTGGTGGCGCAGGCCTGGTTGATCATGGGACCGCCCACGCTGGGCGCGCCGATCTCGCTCATCAGCCACGGCGTGCCGTTGAACGAAGACATCTGGGGCGTCGTTGAGCCGAACGCCGCATGGTCGAATATTTCCGGCGACAGATCCTTGCGCGCCAGTTCCTGCCTGGCCACATGGGAAGCGAACAGGATCGAATGAAGATGGGCGAAACTGCCCTGCCAACGGGCGAACGGCGTCGACCAATAGGCGCCGTAGGGAATTTCAACGTTTGAAAACATGAATTTGGTCTCCCCCGCTTTCAGACGAGCCTAATTCTGACCCATTGTCATGCCAAGAACCGTCGGCAGCCACAATGTGATGATCGGAAACAGGATGATGATCGTCAACCGCGCCAGATCGGCGACCAGGAAAGGGACAATCCCGGTAAATATGGTCTTCAGGGGAATCGTTTTCGCGACCCCATACAGCACGAACACATTCATCCCGATGGGCGGCGTGATCATGCCGATCTCGATCACCATCACCAGCACAATGCCCCACCAGATCGGGTCGTACCCGATCCCGATGACGAGCGGATAGACAAACGGCATGGTGATCACCATGGCGGCGATGGTGTCGAAAATACTGCCGAGGATGAGAAAGGCGACCATCAGGATGCCGATCACCACCAGCGGAGAAAGTTCCATGGCGATGATCGATTTCACCAGGGCGTCGGGCATCTTGGTGGTGGTGATGAAATAGGTGAAGATCGATGCGCCGGAAATGATCAGATAGATCATCGCCGTATTGGATGCGGTTTCCCTCAGCACCAGCCAGAACGACTCCGCGTTCAGCTTCCGGCGCGCCACGGTAAAGATGAAGGCAAGCCCCGCGCCAAGGGACGCCGCTTCGGCGACCGTGAACACGCCGCCATAGATCCCGCCGATCACCGCGACCAGAAGCAGGATAACGCCCCAGCTCTGACGCGCAACGACCCAGCGTTCGGACCAGCCCATGCGATCGCCGGCCGGCCCCGACTCGGGCTTGACCCGCACAACGATTCCGATGGCGATAAAATGAAACAGGACGGCGATCAGCCCGGGAATAAGGGCGGCGATAAACAGCGTAATGACGAACTGTTCCGCCAGAAACGCGTAAATCACCATGATCACCGATGGCGGGATCAACATCCCCAATGTCCCGCCGGCCGCGATGCTGCCGGTGGCCAGGGTCGGGGAATAGCCGCGCTTGAGCATTTCCGGCAGCGCGACCCGGCCCATGGTCGCCGCGGTCGCCAGCGACGATCCGCAGACCGCGCCGAACCCCGCGCAGCCGCCGATGGTCGCCAGGGCCAGGCCGCCCTTGCGGTGGCCGATAAGGGCATAGGCCAGACGATAGATATCCGCCGACAATCCGCTGACCCCGGCGAAACTTCCCATCAGCAGGAAGAGCGGAATAACCGCCAGGTCAAGATTGGCGATGACGCCGACCGGCTCGGTCGCGAACAATGTCGCCGCCGGACCAAATCCGTTCAGAATGCCAAACCCGACAAAACCCGCCACGGCCATGGCGATGCCGATGGGTATATGGAGCACGATAAGGACGAACATCCCAATCAGTCCGAGTGAAGCGACGAGAATCGGATCCATTGGGTCTCAGTACTCCGCGTCGGTGAATTTGTCGGAGGGCGGCGGCGGGACGTCGCCACAAAGCGCCGCCCGGATCTGATGCCAGAAAATCAGCGCCTGAATAGGAATGCAGATCAACATGAACACAGTGGTGACCGCCCACCAGGGCGTGACGTTCCAACCCAGCAGCCACGTGGTCTCGCCGCTCTCACTGATCTCAAGGGTATAGAGAATGAACTGCCATCCAAGCACCAGAAAGAACAGCGCCGTCACCAGATGGGCAAGAGTATCGAGCCAGAGACGCGCGCGCGGCCCCAGCGCGGCGCCCAGGAACTCGATGGATATGTGATGCCGATCAGACAACGCCATGGGAAAGAACGATGCAATGGAGACGGCCACGACCAGCCGGCTGATCTCCGACACCCCATCCACCGGCATGCTGAACAGCCAGCGCAGCAGCACGTCGGCGATGGTGACAAGCGCCACCACCACCAGACCGACGAGCCCGACAAATGCCAGCCAGCGCGTACCCCAGCCGTTTTCCGGCTCTTGTTTCATAGCCACGTTCCCGACCGACTGAGGCTACTTGCCTGCGCGGACCGCGGCGACTTCCTTTTTCAGCGTACTCAACAATACCCTGCCGTTGGGGTGCTTGCCGGCCCACTGCTCAATCACGGGGTTGACCGTATCTGCCCATTTCTTTTTGGCCGCGGCGTCCAGGTCAACAAAAGTATGTTGCGGGTCCTTGCGCGTCTTGGCCTCAAGCGCCGCTTGCACGACGGCATTGACCTGGCCGTTCCGGCGCGCGATCGCCTCTCCGCTATATTTGTCGAAGGCGGCCTTGGCGGCGGCGGGCAGGGTATCCCACTTCGCTTTGCTCATGACCACGCCAATCGGCACGGCGCCGAGCAGAGCCATGTAATGGTTCTTGGCCACATCGACGATGCGGAACGCGTAGAGCACATTCCAATCCGAGGCCGAGCCGGAAATGATGCCCTTGCTGATATTCTGGGCCACGGAGGGTATGGGCATGCCGACCGGAATAGCGCCCAGCGCCCGGATCGTCGCGCCGGCCACCGGCCCGCCCGCGCGCACTTTCATGCCTTTAAGGTCCGAAATACTCCTGACCGGGGATTTGGTGTGCATGGTGTAGGGATGAGTCATGACCAGCATCAGGACCTTGAACTTATCAAAGCCGCGCAACAGGCCTGCCTTATACATGCGCCAGATCGCGACGCCGGATTCCGCTGAATTGTCGAACAGGCCGGGAAGCTCCATGACCTCGGTATCGGGAAACCGGCCCGGCGTGTAGGACGGCACGAAAAACGCCATGTCGGTGACCCCATCGAGCACCAGCTTGACCTGGACGCGGGGGTTTCGTCCCAGTGTACCGCCGGGATATTTATCGATCTTGATCGTGCCGTTGGATGCGGCGGCGACGTCATCCGCCCAGGGGGCAATGACCTTGCCCCAGGTCGGATTTTTCGGTCCGCCGAAATAGGCCAGTTTCAGGGTCATGGGTGCGGCGTTCACCGCACCGGACAAGACGCCCAGCGCAACACCCAGAATCGCTATTCTTGCTATCATTTTATTCTCCCAGATCTGTTATCCGGCTCGCGCCGGTCCGACTTGGGAAGAACCATTTCACAAATATAGACGTTGATCAACGACCTTTGAATTAATTTGGACGACCTTGTCCAGGTTCAATAATTCGGCCATAAGACGCAATGCTCGCCACAATTGAACCGTCCGCCCCATGATCCGATATGTCTCCACCCTTGCCGCCGGCGCCGCCGGTGGGGCATTTTTCGCCTGGTTGGGATTGCCGATCCCATGGCTGTT
>CALGIA010000550.1 GCA_937916005.1 uncultured Rhodospirillaceae bacterium | reverse complement strand
TCATGCGGGCGACCCAGAAGAAGATGATGTCGAACCCGGTGACCAGCGCGTCGGTCGGGTAGTGCCGGTCGAGCTCCGCTGTCTTGTCGGGCCAGCCCAGGGTGGAGAACGGCCATAGCGCCGACGAAAACCATGTGTCGAGCACATCGGTTTCCTGTTCCAGATCGATTTTGTGGCCGTAATGGGCCTCGGCGGCGGCGTGGGCCTCGTCAGACGTCATCTCGACGAAGATCTTGCCGTCGGGAGCGAACCAGGCGGGAATTCTGTGGCCCCACCAGATCTGGCGCGATACGCACCAGGGCTGGATATTGCGCATCCAGTCGAAATAGGTATTTTCCCAATGCTTCGGAACGAAGTTGATGCGCCCGTCTTCCACTGCCGCCAGGGCGGGCTTGGCCAGGGTCGCCGCATCGACGAACCACTGATCGGTCAGACGGGGCTCGATCACAACGCCCGACCGGTCGCCATAGGGTACGGTCATGGGGTTGTCTTCGGTCTCCGCCAACAGGCCGGCGGCGTCCAGCTCGGCCAGTACCCGCTTGCGGGCTTCATCCCGGTCGAGACCGCGCAGATGTTCGGGCACGTCGTCGTTCAGGCAGGCGTTCTCATCGAAAATGCTGATCATGGGGAGATCGTGACGGCGGCCGACCTCGAAATCATTGAAATCATGGGCCGGGGTGATCTTGACCGCGCCCGAGCCCTTTTCCGGATCGGCATATTCATCGGCCACGATGGGGATGCGCCGGCCGACGATGGGCAGGATGGCGTGTTTGCCGACCAGATCCGTATAGCGGTCGTCTTCCGGGTGCACCGCCACGGCGGTATCGCCCAGCATGGTTTCGGGCCGGGTGGTGGCCACGGTAATAAAGCGGCCCGGCTCGCCCTCAACCGGATAGCGGAAATGCCACATATGGCCGTTGGTCTCGCGCTGCTCGACTTCCAGGTCGGAAATCGCGGTGTGCAGCTTGGGGTCCCAATTGACCAGCCGTTTGTCGCGATAGACCAGGCCTTCCTTATGCAGGGTCACGAAAACCTTGCGCACCGCCTCGGACAAGCCGTCATCCATGGTGAAGCGTTCGCGTTCCCAATCGCAGGACGACCCGAGCCGCCGGAGCTGTTCGGTGATGGCGCCGCCGGATTCATCCTTCCATCGCCAGACCCGGTCGATGAAGGCGTCGCGGCCCAGATCGTGGCGCGTCTTGCCTTCCTCGGCCAGCTGGCGTTCGACCACCATCTGGGTGGCGATGCCGGCGTGATCCATGCCCGGCTGCCACAAGGCGTCCCTGCCCCGCATGCGGTTGTACCGGATCAGAATATCCTGCAGCGTGTTGTTGAGCGCATGGCCCATATGGAGGCTGCCCGTCACGTTGGGCGGCGGGATGACAATGGTATAGGGCTTGGCGTTGGGCGCGATGGCCGGGTTGCGGTCAGCGCCGCTTGCAAAGGCGCCCGAGTCTTCCCATTGCTTGTAAAGCCGGGTTTCGACCTCGGCGGGATGGTAGGTCTTGTCCATGATCAGCCCAGTGGAGTCGCGCGAAAGGAAGCGCGGCCTATAAATCCGCTACAGTGGCAGGCGTCAAGTTCTTTCCGCCAATAAGACGGCGAAACGAACTCAATCGGGGATCTGATCCTGAGCCCGGCGCGACATGCGGTCTATCTCGCGGCTGACCAGCCGTTCGACAAGACCAGCCAGGTTTTCATCGAGCCATTCCTTGACGATGGGACGGATCACTTCCTTGACCACTTCCTCCACCGTACGCCCGCCAATACCCTGCGACGTGGCGAGCCGGCCCTGCTCCACGGCGGATGCAAGCCCGGCAAAGGTCGTGGTCGCCACGGCCGCGATCGGCGGAGACACAAGGCCTTCAACCAGACCTTCCAAATTCGGAGCGGCGGCCGGCGCGGTTTCCTCGATGTCGACCGCCTCGAGTTCCATATCATCATCATCGTCGTCGTCGGCGTCGGCGTTGCGGCTGGCGTCCAGATCGACCACGGTGCCGTCATCCTGGACTTCTTCCGTCAATTCCAGAACATCATCGGCTTCACTCCCGGCGGACGCTTCCTCATCGGCAGCGGGGCCGGCATCGGCCATCAGAGCATCGATATCATCGGCGGACGCTTCTTCATTAGTAGAGGGGCCTGCATCGGCCATCAGCGCATCAATATCGTCGGCGGATGCTTCTTCATCGGCCGCGGGGCCGGCGGCATCGATATCGTCGGCGGGCGCTTCCTCGGCGGGCGCGGCTTCCGCGGTTTCCTCGGCAACTTCATCGTCTTCGGAAATTATCCGGCGGATGGAGGCGAGAATTTCCTCCATTGATGGTTCTTGCTGCTCTTTGGGATCGTTCATGTTTCCTGGATCCAAGTTTCGGCGCGATAATTCAGCGATAATTCAACGATTTTGGGGAGATTGTCACGAAATGATTAACAATAATTTACCATTATACGCAGGGAAGCGCGGATAAGTACGGTTCAACAACCCGGGATTTCCCTTACTTGTCCGTGATGCGGGTGCCAAACCAACGACCGCGAACATCGTTATAGTGTTTTTCCGTATCATAGTAGGTCACCGGCAGCGCCAGGGACTTGGCCGTCAACTGGCCCGTGGCTTCGCGCAGCTGATAGGTGGCGACGATATTGTCCCGCTCGGCGCGGACCAGACT
>CALGIA010000549.1 GCA_937916005.1 uncultured Rhodospirillaceae bacterium | reverse complement strand
GGCGCACACGCCATGGTTCCCCATCACGGTCAGGGCGCCAATGTGTCGATTGAGCTGTTGTTCAACAAGTTTGGACCTGTGGCTCAGTTGTGGCTGAAGCGCCTGTCCAATGCGCTCGGCTGCGTGCTGTTCGCGGCCATAGCATGGCGCTCCATCGTCCAGTCATTCGATGTGCGTGAATTCAACGAAAGCTCGCAGCTTCTGACCGTGCCGTACTGGCCATTCTACTATGTTGTGGCTTTCGGCGCGGCGCTGTTCGCCTGGGTCATGCTGCTGCGGATATTCGTCGAACTGCCCGAGGAAAACGACGTCACAACCGCGGAAAAATCCAAAGACGACCCCATCCCTGGAGAGAATCCTTGAGCCCACCCATCATCGGTCTCCTCGGTCTCGCCGGGATGTTCGTCATGATCTTTCTGCGCGTGCCGGTCGGCATTGCGCTGGCCCTGGCCGGAACGATTGGCTACTGGTCGCTGAGCGGCCTGGAAACGACGCTCAACCTGCTCGGCAGCGTGCCGTTCGAGACGGTCTATAATTACGATCTTTCGATCATCGCGCTGTTCGTGCTGATGGGCAATCTGGCCATGGTATCGGGCATGAGCCGCGATCTGTACGACATGGCGCGCAGCCTGGTCGGGCACTGGCCGGGCGGGCTGGCGTCGGCAACCATCGTCGGCTGCGCCGGTTTCGCCGCCGTGTCGGGCTCAAGCCTGGCGTCCGCCGTGACCATGGGCCGCGTCGCCCTGCCCGAAATGAAACGCTATGGCTATGACGACAAGCTGGCGACCGGCTGCGTCGCGGCCGGGGGCACGCTGGGCATTCTTATCCCCCCCAGCACCGGCTTCATCATCTATGCGTTGCTGACGGAAGAATCCATCGGCCAGCTTTTCCTGGCCGGCGTGCTGCCCGGGCTGCTGCTGACCACTTTGTTCATGATCACCATCATGATTATGACCTATTTCGACCCATCCATCGGCCCCAGGGCATCGCGCATGACCTATATTGAGCGGCTCCGCACGGTATGGCAATCCATGTCGCTGATGCTGATCGTGTTCATCGTGCTGGGCGGCATCTATTTCGGCTGGTTCACCCCGGTCGAGGCGGCCTCGGTGGGGGCGCTGCTGACCTTCATCCTGACCGTCGTGCGCGGCAAGCTGACAATCGCGACCCTGAAATTCTGCACGCTGGAGACCGTCAAGACCTTCGCCTTCGTCTATCTGATCGTGGTTGGCGCATTTCTGTTCAACCCGTTCCTGGCGGTCACACAGATCCCGACCAAGCTCGCCGTCATTGTCGCCGGGCTGGAAATGGCCCCCCTGACTGTGCTGCTGATCATCGTCGCGACCTATATTGTCCTCGGCACGTTTCTGGAAGGCATCGCCATGCTGGTGCTGACCATCCCCATCGTGTTCCCGCTGATCAAGAATTTGGGCTATGATCCGATCTGGTTCGGCGCGCTGCTGGTGGTGACCCTGGAAATGAGCCTGATCAGCCCACCGCTGGGTCTCAACGTCTTCGTGGTCAAGGGCATATCCGACGGCGTACCCATGGGCGACATCTTCAAGGGCATCGTCCCGTTCTGGATCGCCATGCTGGTCTGCGCCGCGCTCTTGATTGCGTTCCCTCAGATCGCTTTGTTCCTGCCCCAGACCATGATCCAGTGATCCAATGAAAAAACGCTATCAGGTCGTCATCGTCGGCGGCGGGCCGGTGGGCGTGGCCCTGGCCGTGGATCTGGGACTGCGCGGCATTTCCTGCGCGCTGGTGGAACGGCGCAATGATATCCAGCGCATTCCCAAGGGCCAGAACCTGACCCAGCGTTCGGTCGAACATTTCTACTTCTGGGGCATCGCCGACGAGTTGCGGGCCGCCCGCATTCTGCCGCCCGAATATCCCATGAACGGCATCATCGCCCATCGGGATCTGGTCAGCGACTACTGGTACGCTCCGCCGCTGCGGGAAATCGTCAATAAATATTATTTCGAGGACAATGAGCGCCTGCCCCAGTACCAGACCGAAAAAGTGCTGCGCGCCCGGATGGAGCAGATCCACTGCGTCGACAGCCGCTTCGGCTGGTCCGGCGAAACCGTCGAACAGAATGACGACGGCGTCACCGTCACCATTGCCGAACAGGACGGAACGGGCCGGGAAACCATCGAGGCCGATTACCTGGTCGGGTGCGACGGCAGCCATTCCACCATTCGCGAACAGATCGGCATCACACGGGGCGGGTCGGATTTCGATCAACTCATGGTGCTCGCCGTATTCCGGTCTTCCGACTTCAATGAAGGCACCAAACGGTTTCCAGAACGCTCCACCTATCGGATCATGCATGAGGATCTGAAAGGCTATTGGCAGTTCTTCGGGCGCATTGATCTGGAGGATGGCTGGTTCTTCCACGCCCCCATACCGCCCGATACCACGAAAGACAATTTCGATTTTCACGGGCTGTTGCAAAAAGCGGCCGGGTTCGATTTTGCCTGCGCGTTCGACTATGTGGGCTTCTGGGACATGCGCATCGCCGTCGCCGAGACCTATCAGATTGGGCGGGTGTTCATCGCCGGCGACGCGGCACATTCCCATCCGCCCTATGGCGGATACGGTCTCAATAACGGGCTGGAAGACGTGGCCAATCTGGGCTGGAAACTGGCGGCCATGCTGGATGGCTGGGGCGGCGAGGCGCTGCTGGAATCCTATGGCGAGGAACGCCACCCGGTGTTCAAGGAAACCGGCGAGGATTTCATCGCCGGACGGATCCGCACCGACCGGGATTTCTTCGAGCGCTACAGTCCGGACCGGGACCGGGCCGAATTCGAACGGGCCTGGAAGGAAGAACACCAAACCACTTTTGCGCCCCGCGTGCTCACCTACGAGCCGCAATATGAAGGCTCGTCCATTATTTTTGGCCCCGACGGCGGCAAGAGCGGCGCCCACGGATCCCACAATTTCCTGGCCCGCCCGGGCCATCATTTGCCGCCCCAGAAATTGTCGTCGGGACGCAATATATTCGAGGAACTGGGTGAGGGTTTTACCCTGCTGGCGTTCGACGCCGACCCCCGTGCGGCGGAAGCCTTCGAGGAGGCCGCCGGAAACCTCAATATCCCCCTGAAAACAATCACCGACAGCCAGACCGGCGGCCGCGAGGAATACAACGCAAAACTGATCCTGGTCCGCCCCGATCAATATGTGGTCTGGACCGGCGACAAAGCGCCCGACGACGCGGCTGCGGTGATGGCAAAAATTGTCGGGACTGTCACGCCATAACCGGCAGTTTCGCGCGCTGGGTTAACGGGAGGTGTTCGACGCGTTCCGGGACACCCTGTGGGTCAGCTACCGGCGGATGATCACTTTAACATGTTCCGCGAGTTCATGGGCTGGTCCCGCAAGGGAATTATCAGAGGAACAGCCGGTTTCTTGCGCCGCGTCGGACCGGCCGCTACTGTTCATGCCAACGGGACAATTATCCATAATAATAAAAGAGGGATGAACCATGCCGGAACTGCTGACGGAAGAACAGGTCGCTGCATTTCGCCGGGACGGATTTCTCGGGCCGATTGAGCTGCTGACCACCGATGAGGCGGGTGAGCTTCGGCGCAGAATCGAAACGGTCGAAGCGAAAACCAGATCCCAGATACAGAAAGACTTCAAGATCAAGGCGCATCTGCCGTTTCCATGGCTCTGCGATCTGATCAGTCACCCGAGCCTGCTGGATGCTGTGCAAGATATCATCGGTCCCGATATCCTGTGCTGGGGGTCGAGCTTTTTTCAGAAGGAAGCCCACGATCCGGGCTTCGTGTCCTGGCATCAGGATTCGACCTATTACGGGATCGAGCCGCCGGATACCCTGACGGCCTGGGTCGCGATTTCCGACAGCTCGCTGGAAAGCGGCTGTATCAATTTCATTCCCGGCTCCCACGACCAGGGCCTGTACAGCCACCAGGAACTCAAAACCGAACATAATTTGCTGACCCGGGGACAAACCATCGCCGGCGTGGATGAAAACGCCGCCGTGCCCATACCTCTCAAGGTCGGCCAGTTTTCCTTCCACTGGGAAGACACGGTTCATGGCTCCGACCCCAACAAATCCGACGACCGGCGGATCGGACTTTCGATCCACTACGTGGCGCCGACGGTCCGCGATGTAAAACACCCCGGCGCATCGGCCATGCTGCTGCGCGGAACCGACACTATAGGTTACTGGCGGCACGACCCCTGGCCCCGTGAGGATTGGGACCCGGCCTGCATGATGGTGCTGGATGAAGCCTGGACGCTCTATCAAGACTTGCCGGCCGGCGAGACCACCGCCCAATGACCACGTCCAACAGTTTCGACTACATCATCGTAGGCGCCGGGTCCGCAGGCTGCACCCTGGCCGGGCGGCTGACGGAAGACCCCCATATCAACGTGCTTCTGCTTGAAGCCGGCGGCTGGGACCGGGACCCCTGGATCCATATTCCACTGGGCTGGGGCCGGATTCTGCAAAAGCGTCTGCATGACTGGATGTATTTCGCCGAACCGTCCGAAATTCTGGATGGCCGCCGCACCGAATGCGCCCGCGGCAAGGTGATCGGCGGCTCGTCTTCCATAAACGCCATGGCCTATTATCACGGACACCCGTCCGACTACGACCGCTGGGCGTCCTTCGGCCTGCCGGGGTGGTCGTACGACCATGTGCTGCCGTATTTTCGGAAATCGGAAAACTGGGAGGGTGGCGAGACCGGTTATCGCGGCGCGGGCGGTCCGCTGACGACGCGATTTTCCACGTTTGAGGACCCGCTCTGCGACGCCTTCCTCGCCGCCGGAAGGGACGCCCAATACCCTTTCACGGAGGATTATAACGGGCGGAACCCGGAAGGCTTCGCCCACATGCAGATGACATTGCGCAACGGGCGGCGCTGGAGCGCGGCAGCCGCCTATCTGCGCCCGGCCCTGAAGCGGAACAACCTGACCGTGGAAACCGGCGCGCTGGTCTCGCGCATCGACCTTCTGGGAAAACGGGAAGGTAAACGGGCCGGCGGCATCACCTATCAACAGGGCGGGAAGACCGTCTCCGCCACGGCGGATCGCGAAGTCCTGCTCGCCGGCGGATCCATCAACTCTCCCCAGCTTTTGATGCTGTCGGGCATCGGCGATCCGGACCATCTGCGCGGACACGGCATCGACGTGGCGGCCCCCCTGAAAGGCGTGGGACAAAATCTCAGCGACCATACATCGGCGGCGCTTTCATTCCGCCGCAAATCGAGCGGCCCGTTCCAGAAGAACATGCGGCTCGACCGCGTCGGACTTTCGTTGGCGAAAGCCTATCTGGGCGGTGGAGGTTTCGCCGCCGACCTGCCGTTCGGCATCACGGCATTTCTCAAGACCGGAGCGGACGAGCCGTCCCCCGACATCCAGCTGCTGTTCTGGATGGGCGCGACCACCACCGCGTCGCCCTATCTGCCACCGTTCAAAAAGGCGTTTGCGGATTCTTTCTCGGTCCGGGCCATGCCCATGCGCCCGGTAAGCCGGGGGCATGTGGCGCTCGCGTCGGCCGATCCGGCCGATGCTCTGCGCATCCATCAGAATTTTCTAGGCACGGAGGAAGAATGGCGCGTCATGCGCCGAGGCCTGCGTATGATCCGCGAACTGGTGGCATCGGACTCGTTGCAATCATTTGCAGGCGAGGAGCTCACGCCCGGCATCGGCGCGCAGTCGGACGCCGAGCTGGACGCCCATATCCGCGCAACCATGGCCACCGTCCATCACCCCGTCGGAACCTGCAAGATGGGCGCGGATTCCGATGATCAGGCCGTGGTCGACGGAAACCTTCGAGTCCGGGGCATCGAAAATCTGCGGGTGGTCGACGCTTCCGTCATGCCCGACCTGATCGCCGGCGCAACCAATGCGCCGGTCATCATGATGGCCGAAAAAGCCGCCCACATGATCCTCGGAAAGAAACCTTTAGCGCCGGCAAGTTTTAAAATTTGATATTCACATATCCCCACCCCAGATTAATAAAACAAAAAGAAATTGCGCTCAGAAATTGATCCCATCATCCCGAACGCTTAGTAACCGCCAACGGCGCTGTTGCGCCCAAACCGTCAAGGCCGGCCATGAACGCAATTTTATTCCCGCTCATCGCGCTCTTTAGTGGGCTCGGAATCATTCTGGTCGGCAATGGCCTTCTCGGCACATTGCTCGGCGTGCGGGCGGTGGCTCTCGAATTCTCGCTCGAGGTCACCGGGCTGGTCATGTCGGCCTATTTCATCGGTTTCAGCGCCGGCTCGCTATATTGCGTCCAGCTGATTGAGCGCGCCGGTCATATCCGGACCTTCGCCGCGTTATGCTCGATCGCTTCCGCGGCGTCTCTCGTCTACCTCCTCTTCGAATCGCCATTCGTCTGGGCGCTGCTTCGTGCGATCACGGGGTTCTGCTTCGCGGGGCTCTACATGGTCACGGAAAGCTGGCTAAACGACAACACCGACAACACCACCCGGGGACGTGTTCTATCCATCTACATGATGGTAAATCTCGTTTCACTGGGCGCCGGACAACTCCTCCTCCTGGTCCCGCATCCGGGCAATTTCGAGTTGTTCTGCGTGGCCTCGATCCTGATCGCGCTCGGTCTTGTTCCGGTGACGCTGACGAAATCCTCGGCGCCCGCGCCGCACCGCGCCCAGCCGATGCCGCTGTTGTCCATATACAGGACCTCGCCCCTCGGCATGCTGGGCTGCCTGGCAAGCGGGCTGGTGATGGGCGCATTCTGGACCATGGCGCCGGTATTCTGCCGGATGCTGGGGTTATCCGAGACGGCAACCGCTATCTTCATGCTGGTGACGATACTCGGCGGGCTGACTTTTCTCTGGCCGCTCGGCGGCCTGTCGGACCGGCTGGACCGCCGGATCATAATCATCATGCTGTGCGCCACCAGTGCGATGGCCAGTTTGGCGATGGCCGTGATAGGTATTGAATTCTCGCCCGTCCTGCTTGCCCTCGCCATTGTCTTCGGGGGATTTAGCTTTCCGATCTATTCTGTTTCCGTTGCCCATACCAACGACTATCTGGATTCGGGAGATCTCGTCTCGGCCAGCAGCGCCCTGCTGCTTGTCTATGGCGCCGGGGCCGTATTGGGACCCCTCATCGCCGGGCTGATGATGGGCTGGATGGGTGCCAAGGGCCTCTATATCTGGACTGCGGGCGTGATGGGATTCATCGTTTTGTTCGCGATTTACCGCATGCAGGTGCGCGCGTCGATCCCGGTCGACGACCAGGAGGCAATGGTGTTCGTACCGCGGACAACCCATGTGGCCTATGAACTTGATCCGCGGGCCGACAATTCGGACAGCTAGATATGGAGTCTCATCGCCGTGGGAGCCGCACCTTCGAGGCGCGCGCGCCCTCTTCCCGCAAGAGCGCGACAGCCAGGTTCAATGCCGAATTGCTGTCATCGGGATAATAGATGAGATATGCGGGCCGCTGGAACCGGGGGACGTTTGGAACCAGGTGCAAACGGCCCTCATCAAACAACGGCTTGACCACCCCGATGGGAAAATACCCCGAGCCTCCATTCCTTAGAATGAATTCCAGCCCCAGCAATCCGACGCCGGCGAACAGGCTCGCGGCCTCCCCTGCGGGGAACGCCTTGGCGTGGCTTGCCCGGAATTCGACGCCCCAATCCACATAAACGTAATTTCCCACGTCGTCAGCCCGGCGGTCGGGGTCCGTGCTGACCAGGACCAGCGTCTCTTCCAGCAATTGCTCCATACTAAGGCCGGGGCGCGTCTGGGGAGTATACATGACGGCAATATCGAGCAGCCCATCGACCATCTGTCTCATCAGGACATCGTTCGACCCCACCTCGGTCCGGATGGCGATGCCGTCATGGATCGTGCGCATTCTGCAGAGCCAGTCGAGCATGACGCCATCCCAAAGGCTCGACTGGGACCCCACGGTCAGGAGCTGGTGCTGCTCGGCGGGAAGCGCCGCCTCCTGCCGCGCCTGCTGCCAGATCCGGACAAGGGCCTGCGCATGGCGTTCGAACCGGGCGCCCGCCGCGGTCAATGTCACGCCGGCCTTGCTGCGCGTGAACATTGCCGTGCCCAGCTGATCCTCAAGACTCTTGATCCGGGTGCTGACCGTCGACTGGGTCACGTACAGAATGTCGGCGGCGCGAACGAAGGAGCCCGCCTGAGCAATCGCCAGAAAAGTTCGTGCGAGATCGATATCCATCCGTCCGCCAATCCGATTGTTCGCCGAACTTGATATCGAAAAATTCAATTTTATCCTACAAAAAAATTCACTTGTTCATTTTTTCGATCCAGCCCATTTTCTGCGTGCTACGTCACAGTTAACACTCTGGACCGCTCCGGCGCCGGGAGAGAGGTGAAGAGAAAATACCCGGCGAACTGAATTCTGATATGGGAGACGAAGCGACGAATTGTTTGTGATCTGCAAAGGACAATCGTCCAGAAACACCTGTCCCTATAGGCGGGACTTCGGTGGAACAGGTCCGGGATCGCTCCCCAGCCCCCAATGGATGCCAAAAATAAAACAACAACCCCATGGCCATCCACGGAACCGGGCCTGTTCCGCCACCCTTTCGGCGTTCAACACGGCAGAGGCCGATGGATACGCGGACGGAAGCAAATGAACATATGACCATGCTGGATTAATCGTGAGGTAAAAATGGCAAGAATTACGGTCGAAGATTGCGTTATCGCGGTGCCGAACAGATTTGAACTGGTTCACCTTGCCGCCCGGCGGGCGCGCGAACTGAGCCAGGGCGCTGAACCGGCGGTGTCCTGGGACAACGACAAGAACACGATTATCGCTTTGCGCGAAATCGGGGACCGCGCCATCGACCCCGCGACGATCAATGAAGCAATTATCCACACTCTTCGAAATATCGTGGATGAAGATCTCCTGCCGGAAGAACCCGAAGAACCGCAAGAATCCCTTCTTGAAATGGAAGCGCCGTCGAAAGCGTTCAACTGGAATGGGGGTGGCGCCGATGATGACGCCGACTATGATGACGACTATGATGACGACGGGATACGCCATCCGCCATCCGATATGGAGGACGATCTGTAGGCGCAAGGCTGGATTAAGCGTGCCTGGCGTGGACAAACAGGTCTGAATAATACTGGATAATTCCATTTACGATTCTAGGATAATCGCAAACCGTCTGCTGGAATTATCGGAAAACGATAAGCATCCCGTTGTACCGGCGCAGATCATAAAGCTGGTCTATCTGTGCCATGGATGGACCCTCGGGCTATATCACCGCTCGCTCATTATCGAAGATGTTGAAGCCTGGCGGGTCGGTCCCGTCATTCGGCGTTTACATGACGCGGTTGGCGACGGCGAGACCGCCGTCGACAGCCGCCTGAACGCGCCCCCCGGTCCCGTTTTAACCGAAGCGGACGAGGATATCATCCGGCAGGTCTACGACGTCTATCACGGCTTGACAGCCGTGCAGCTATCTTCGCTTACCCTCACCAGGGGCACGCCGTGGGATATTACCTGGCGGCGTCACGGAGCAGATGCGGTCATTCCCAAAGATCTGATCGAAGTCCATTTCGCCGGGCTTGCGGGACTGTCCGCCGACAAGGTCACGATGGGTACTCTGGATCAGAATTCCGACGACCTTTCAGACGACGGCGATCAATAATTACGTGAAATTCCACACTCCCCCTCTCGGAAAGGACGCTAGCCCGGATCGGGCCGTTCGAGAAGGATCGCCATCTCGCCCGCGCGCGGGCGCGCCCATAGCCAGACCAGCACCATCAACAGCGCGCCGCACCCGATGGTTATCTGCAATCCGGCGGATGACGCGACCCATCCCATGATGACCGCCCCAATGGCCGGCATGCCGTGGGCGAAGATGATAAACAGGCTGAGAACCCTCGCCCGCATCCCCTGATCCACCGTGTTCTGGATCAGGCTTTGGGCGCTCACATTGCCCGCCAGCATGAAACTGCCGACCACCATGAAGAACAGCACCGCAAGCCAGAGCTCACCGAAGGCCATGGCCAGCATCAACGCCAGCCCGCCCCCCAGGATCGACAAGGTCAGCAGCTGGGTCAGCCCCGCCATTTCACCGCGCCGGGCGAGCCACAGGCTGGTCAGCAATGCCCCCGCCCCGATCGCCCCCAGCAACAGCGACAGACCGGCGGGCCCGGCTTCGAACACCTGACCGGACACACCGGGCATGAGCTCGATCACCGGCCGGATAAATAAACTGACCGCCACCATCAGGATCATGATGAAACGGATGCTGGAATGGCCGTGGACATATTGAATCCCGCGCCAGATATCGACGAACAGATCCAGCGACAGCTTCTTTTGCTGGTTCGACTCGGTGAATTGAATCGTCCGCAATATCAGATAGAACCCGAAGAACACCGCCGCGCACAGGGCAATCACCCACCCGGTGCCGATCCACAGGATCAGCCCGCCGGCAATGGCCGGGCCGACGATGCGGGATGCGTTGAACGCCGCCGACCCCAGGGCGATGGCTGACGACAAATCCTCCCGTGGCACCAGGGAGTGAACCGCCGCCAGACGGGCCGGCTGGCTCAACGCCTCCGCCGCGCCGAAACAAAGCGACAGCACGACAACCGCCTCGATGGTGATCAAATCGGTGAAAATCAGACCGGCAAACACCATGGCGATCAGTCCGGACAGGATCTGGCTCAGCTTGACGATACGCATCAGCCCGATCCGGTCGGCAATGGCGCCCGACAGGATGAGAAAGATCATCATGGGCAGCAAATCGGCGAAGGCCACAATCCCCAGCCAGCTGGAAGATTCAGTCAACTCCCAGGTCAGCCACCCGACCCCCGTACGCTTCATCCAGCGCCCGACCGCCGCCAGGGTATGGCCGAACCAGTAGCGGCGATAGGTCTCGTGCCGCAGGGCGCGGCCGGCGCCGCCGAAAATAGCGTCAAAATTCAAAAAACCGGACCCCAAAACGAAAAGCCGCACGTCATTCCACGCACATTATCCCAAAGGCTCCCTTTAGAAGAGGCCAATGTCAAATTCCCTGATTCTCAACCGGTTCCAGGTCCACCTTCAGGGCCACCAGCACCCGGCTGGACATATTATAGCTGCCGATCAGCACCGCCAGCTCCACCACGGCCCGGTCATCGAAATGCCGGCTCAGCTCGTCATAAACCGCGTCGGGCACCGCCACGTCACGGGTCATGGCGTCGGCGAAGGCCAGCGCCGCGCGTTCCGCTTCACTGAACCGGTCCGTGCCCCGCCAATCGCCCAGCGCGTCACACTCGGCAACCGTCAGCCCTTCCGCCTCGGCCAGCTTGGGCACATGCTGGCGCATCACATATTCCGCATCGTTCAGACAGGCGATCCGGATGATCAGGATTTCCCGCAGCCTGCCATCCAGCCCCGTGTCCCAGCGGACCGCGTTCATATGGTCGAACCAGGTTTCGGCCAGGGGCGGGCTGTGAAGCAGGGCCCGGTACACATTGATCAACGACCCGCGGCGGCGACCGCGGATCCTGTCGGTCAATTTCGTCACATGGGTAAGAAATTCATCTTTGATGAGGGACACGCGCGCCATGGCTTTTCCGTTCGTGGCTGATCCGGTATCATTCCCGGTATCATCGAACCATCGCCGAACACTCCGGCGAAATCAACAAACCCCGTTCGCCGGCTTTCCTTCGGGCCGACTTCTCAGGAGACCAGCCCATATGCCGACCCCGCCAGCCCTGCCAATTATCGTCATCGAAGACGACAAGATCCTCCGCGCCCTCCAGGTCATTTTTGACCCCACCACCGATCCCGAACGCCAGGCCGGGCTGCAGGATTACTTCGCCGTCGATGTGCCCGATATCTCCGATTGGCTGGCGGAGGTTCGTGCGACCGCCGGCGCCCTCTATCCGGCCGATGTGCGCATGGTGGGGGATCAGGCCGCGCTCCACGCCGCCCTGCCCGATGCGGACGCCGTGGTGGTCGAAGGCCTCAAAATAGGCGCCGACGAACTGGCCGCCGCCCCCAAACTGCGCATGGTCCAGAAATTCGGCATCGACACCAGGAACATCGATCTGGCGGCCTGCGCGGCCGCCAACATGCAAGTCGGGACGGTCCGGCGACGGACCAGCGGGGCGGTCTGCGAACAGGTTTTCGCCCTGCTGTTCGCCCTGACCCGGAAGATCTGCCTGACCGACGGCCATCTGGACATGGACAGCCTGACCGGGCTGGGGTTCAAACCCAAAATGTACGACACGCGCCACGTCTCCGGCGCCAACTGGGCGCGGGTCACCGGGCTGCGTACCCTGGAAGGCATGACCCTGGGTCTGATCGGGCTCGGGGAAATCGGCCGGGAACTGGCCCCCCGGGCCGCCGCCTTCGGCATGAAAGTGCTCTATAACCAGCGCACCCGCCTGCCCGACGACATCACCGCGCCCCTCGGGGCCACCTACGCCCCGTTCGATGAAATCCTGGAACAATCCGATACGATCTCCCTTCAGGTTCCCCTCAATGCGTCTACCGAAGGGCTGATCGGAGCCCGTGAATTCGCCCTCATGAAGCCGGGCGCGTACCTGATCAACATCTCCCGCGCGCCGATCGTGGACCGGGCCGCCCTGATCCAGGCCCTGGAGTCAGGCCATCTGGGCGGCGCGGGTTTCGACGTCCACTACACGGAGCCGGGCGACCCCGATGAGCCCCTCAAGCATTTTCCCAACGTGGTCCTGACCCCCCACACCGCCCCCGCCAACCGGCAGAGAGGCATGGACGATCTGGCCGAAGTGGTGACGAGTCTGGCGGGGTGTGTGGCGATTCCATGGCGAGCATCTTTCCATCCATAGGAACTCGATCACGTTCCCGCTTCTTTTAGAATAATTTTTGTTTCGGGGGCGAAAACAAAGTCCTTGATAGTCATTGAACCAAGTTCGGCCTGGACCGCGTCGTCAATTCGCTTGAAGATTGTTTCGATGGGTTGGGGGGAACGAAGTGAGTCGATGCCCGGGTGACCGGTTCCCTCGTCGTTGCGAACCGCATCAAGCACGGCCTTGACCGGCGTCATTTCAGGTGGACGCGCGGGAACAAAACTCTGGCCAACATCACCCGTCGCCCGGATCAATCCCGCTTTCTCCAAGGCACCCAATACATTCACGAGAACGGGCGTGGGCACATTTGTTTCATTCGCGAGACGGTCCGTCGTCCAGGGACCATCGCCTTCATACCAACCCCGTACAATGAAATAGACAGCAATCAGAGCGGCCTTTTCGGTTAGCGCGATTGCGAAGCTTACGTTCTCGCGCCGTATGTTGATGTAGTGAGGATTTTGAGCGTAAAACGAGACTGCGCTACCCGTGAGCACGATCAGCCACATCAGGTAAAGCCAGATCATGAACAAGATCAAGGTGGCGAAGGCGGAATAGATGACGGTGTACTTGGTGGAACCGACGATAAAAGAGGTAAACCCCCATCCCGCCGCGATCCACAACACTCCCGCGACCAGGCCACCGATCAAGGAGGGCCAGAACCGCACCTTGGTATTGGGCATAAACGAATAAATGAAAGCGAATGTACCGACGATGACGGCAATGGATGTAAGCCGTCCCGCCTGTTCCAGCATGTAACCCAATGGCCCGATTGTAGCGAGGAAGCGAAGCACATCCGAGTTCATGAGAGTCGCGAGAACGCCCATTCCCCCTATAATCAGAACCGGAGCGAGCACGACAGTTGCGAGATAATCACGGACTTTTTGTGGAATGCTGCGCTCTTTAGGCACATGCCAAATGTAATTCAGAGACCGCTCCACCTTCTGGAGCAGTGATATCACAGTATAGAAAAGAAGGAGAAAACCGACAAAACCGAGCACGCCAACTTGAACATTATTTACAAATTCAATGACGCGTCCGGTGATTTCAACTCCTTTTTCCCCTAGGCTCAGGACCTATTAATTCTCTGGCGTTTTCCTCCGAACATTGATTCATT
>CALGIA010000548.1 GCA_937916005.1 uncultured Rhodospirillaceae bacterium | reverse complement strand
GCGTCGGTGCGGACATAGATATAGCCGAGCACGGCCATGCGCAGCGGGAAGATCGGCAGCGCGATGCAGGGTTCGCCACGCTCGCGCGCCGCCACGTACCACGACATGGACATCTCGGCCACGTCGAAGGTCTCGTACACCGGCCCGACGCAGAACTCGCGGATGTCGTCGGTGGTGATATCCAGGTGGATGCCCTCGGGGCGGACCCGGCCATCGATCAACGGCCGGACCCGGTCGTAATCCGCCATGGCGACCTTCAGCGTCAAATCTCCGGACGGGTCCCCGGCGGACCTGCCGGCGGGTTTAAGTGTGCCCGTATTGAGAATTTCGATATCGTCCAGCGACATGGCGTAACTCCCCTATGATATAGAAATTATCGACAAGATCGATTACAGCAGCGTGGCTCCAACCACGTCAAGCGATTAGGGAGTTTTTCACATGACCACATTGATTACCGGGGCCGGGCTGGTCGGGACCGGCTATGCGCTGGAGGCCTTCAAGCGCGGCGGGCGAATCGTGTTTATTGATCCACATCCGCGCGGGGATTATCTGTCGGAACGGCTCGGCGATGGCGATTACGTGTTACCCGGGATGACGTGATGAGCCTGGCCGCGACCATCGATTTACCGGAAATCCCGATCGTCCCGTTTCGCGCTCGACGCCGCTGGATGTCCGCCACGCCGCGCAGGGACTCGGCTGGACACCCCAATACAGCATGGAAGAAGCCTTCGCCGATTACGCGCGGGATTTAAAAGCCCGCATGTAATCGGGCAGGGGCGTTCAGGCTCCGTTCCGCCTATTCCCCTTTTTCGGGAGGTTGATAACAGCTTGGCGCAGGTGCGGTTTTGGTGTAGTATTGCACCGTAAATGCATTTTATCAGGATGAAATCATGTCACGGCAGAGTATCTCTTTTACAGACCCAAATTCGGCTTGGCTAAAGCAGAAAGTTGAGGATGAAGGGGAATATAAAAGCAACAGCGAGGCGGTTAACGACTTGATCCGCAAAGCCCGTGAAATAGAAACCATTCGCGCCGCGCTCATCGTCGGGGAACGGAGTGGTCTCAGTGATCAGACACCGGAAGATGTCAGGGAAAGAGTCAAAAATCGATTGCGAGCGAATGGCCAATTACCGGCTGAATAATGAGGCTTTAGCCGACCTGGACCGGCTATATGAATTCGGTATTTCGGCATTCGGATTGAACCAGGCTAATGAATATTACGATGGGTTGATTGTCCATTTTCAGGAAATCGCCGACCAGCCCAAACGCTACCCTGCCGTTGATGACATCCGGAAAGGCTACAGGCGCAGCATGTATGTTTCGCACTCAATTTATTACCGGATCGAGGGCGCGGGCATCGTCATCGTCCGCGTGCTGGGCCAACAGGAGCCCGCCAAGGCATTTTAGGGGTGCCATTCACAGCCCGAGCAATTCCCGGGCTTCGTCCGGCGTTGCGACCTCTTCGCCCAGCAGGCCGATGATTTCAACCGCGCGCGATACCAGGGCCGCGTTGTTGGGCGCGGGCACGCCGCGTGAGAGATAGAGATTGTCTTCCAGCCCGACCCGCACATGACCGCCGAGGATGACGGCCTGCGCCACCATGGGGAACTGATACTGGGCGATGCCGAACCCGGCCCACAGCGAGCCCGGCGGAAGCTGATCGCGCATGTGGAGCATGGCCTGGGTGGTCGCGCCTTCGCCCCAGGATATGCCGAGGCAGAGCTGGAACATGGCGGGCGCGTCGATGATCCCGTCGGCGATCAGTTTCTTGGCCAGACGCAAATGGCCGGAATCGAACACCTCGAGCTCCGGCTTGACGCCCGCCTTGCGGATCGCTTCGGCCATCCTGGTCAGATGCTGCGGCGTGTTGATGAACACATGCGGGCCGAAATTCATGCTGCCCATGTCGAGGCTGCAGATCTCGGGACGCAGTTCCTCAACATGCTGGACCCGGAATTCGGGTGTGCGAAAGCCGCTGCCCGCCATCCCCATTGCCGGCTCTTCCTCGCCCGGCACGAAACGTCCGCCCGCGCCGGTCGTCAAATTGATGATCAGATCGACGCCGCTGGCCCGGATACGTTCGACCACCTCGCGGTAATAGGCGGGTTCCATGCTGCCGGTACCGGTGTCCGGATCGCGCACATGGATGTGGGCGATGGCCGCGCCGGCCCGGGCCGCCTCGATGGCGGAAACTGCAATTTCCTCCGGGGAAAACGGCAATCCGGGATGTTTCGTCGCCGGCGGCGCCGCGCCACCGGTTACCGCGCAGGATACGATCACTTTTCGCGCCATGGTGTCCTCCGTCTGCTTTAGTCAGGACATGAGAGTAGCGCGGTTCAAGGCGCGTTGAAACTGTCGGAATATTTTACACTTTCGATTTGGACGCCTCCCGACTGGCTTGTAATCCATTGAAAAACAAGGAATCATGATTTCGGCATGAAAATTGCATGTCCGTAATAATGGAACCCGCGCAAAGCGGGCTGGATGAAACGTGAAACGGTGTCTGCCATGACCAGGCTCGTTCGAATGATTGTAATCGCCGCGATGATGATCGCGGGCGGCGCCGTGCTGGCCACGCCGGGCCAAGCCTTGGCGATCCGGGGGATCGTCGACAAGTCGCCCCATATCCTTGCGGTGTCGGCCTTCGGTTCGCCATTATTGCCCGGCAAGGTGACCCTGCTGTCGATGGATTCCCGGCGTTTATTGCTGTCGGTTTCGTCGGCGAAAATCCTTCCCGTGCTGCTGGAACGGAACCCGGAACCGGAAAACTGGTTTTCCTTTGAAGACAATGCGCTGTTCCAGGACAACAAATTGTTCAAGGTGGTCGCGCCCTATCTGTGGTTCGTGGCGGCTTTGTTCGTCCTGACATTGATGGCCCGGCGCGAAGTGCGAAATGCGGCCATTCCAGCGCCCCGGCCAAGGCCGCCGGCCGGTCCCTGGGGGCGGCCCCCGCGTCAGGGGTGACGACCCCCGCGCCGGGGTTGATCGGTTTTCGACCGTGAACTAGGTTGCACCCGGCGGCGTGGCCGCCATTTATGTATCCACCAGATCACGGCATCATTCATGAAGTTCACCGGAACCGATTCCTATATCGCCACAGACGATTTGATGACGGCGGTCAACGCGGCCGTCACCCTGGAGCGCCCCCTGCTGGTCAAGGGCGAGCCGGGCACGGGCAAGACCCTGCTGGCGGAGGAAATCGCCACATCTCTGGGCAAGCCGTTTTTCCAATGGCACATCAAATCGACCACCAAGGCCCAGCATGGGCTGTATGAGTATGACGCGGTGTCCCGGCTGCGCGATTCACAGCTCGGCGACGAACGGGTCAATGACATCAACAACTACATCCAGCGCGGCATGTTGTGGGAAGCCTTCACATCGGAGGAGCCCGCCGTTCTGCTGATCGATGAAATCGACAAGGCCGATATCGAATTTCCCAATGATCTGCTGCGCGAAATCGACCGCATGGAATTCTATGTCTATGAGACC
>CALGIA010000547.1 GCA_937916005.1 uncultured Rhodospirillaceae bacterium | reverse complement strand
GAGCGGGCTGGCGCCGATACAGACGTAAGCCTGTCAGGCCGCCGCGCTGCGTATGGCCCGCCATATTTTCTCGGGCGTTGCGGGCATCTGGACATATGGAGCGCCCAGTGCCGACAGCGCGTCATTGACCGCGATCATCACCGCCGGCAATGCGCCCACCGTGCCGGCTTCGCCGCAGCCCTTGACCCCCAGCGGGTTGGTGGCTGTGGGGACCACGTTGCTGGCGATGTCCACGGCACAGAAATTGTCCGCCCGGGGCATGCAGTAATCCATGAACGAGCCGGTCAGAACCTGGCCATGTTCGTCGATCGCCATGTCCTCCATGAGCGCCTGGCCGACGCCCTGGGCGATGCCGCCGAGGATCTGGCCTTTCAGCAGCAAGGGGTTGATGATCGTGCCCACGTCATCGACCACCACGTAATTCACAATCTCCACCACGCCCGTGACCTGGTCGATTTCAACCTCGCACAGATGGCATCCATTGGGAAAAGTCGGCTTCCCGCCGTCATAAACGCCGGTTTCATCGAACCCTGGCTCAATGTCCTTGGGCAGTCTGGCCGGCAGGAACGCCGCCTTGGCCACATCGCGAAGCGCAATGGAGCGGTCCGTGCCGGCGACGGTGAATGTGCCGCCGTCGAAGGTGATGTCGCTATCGGCGGCTTCCAGGATATGGGCGGCGATTCGTGTGCCCTTGGCGATGATCTTGTCGGACGCGATGCGGACCGCCGAACCGCCGCAGGCGGCCGACCGCGACCCGAACGTGCCGATCCCCATGGTGACCTGGTCCGTATCGCCATAGCGGAACCGGACATCTTCGCTATCGACGCCCAACGTGTCGTTCAGCACCTGTTTGAACGTGGTGGCATGGCCTTGCCCGTGGTCATGGGTTCCCATGAGCAGGGTCAGTGTGCCCGACATGTCGAAGCGGATCTGTGCGGTTTCCAGCATGCCGGCCGCCGAGGCCTCGATGGTGTTGGACACGCCGATGCCGCGCAGCTTTCCGCGCGTGAGCGATTCCGCCCGCCGGGCCGGAAAGTTGTCATAATCTCCATTGGTGGTGCAATCATCGAGATTTTTCAGGAAATCGCCCGAATCATAAATGTAGACCAGCCCGGTCTTGAACGGCATGGCGTCGGCGGGAATGGTGTTGCGGCGGCGCAGTTCCACCGGGTCGATTTTCAATTGCCGCGCCGCCTTGTCGACAATGGTCTCGATCACATAGGCGGCTTCGGGTCTTCCCGCGCCCCGGTAATGGGCCGTCATCATGGTGTTGGTCAGCGCGCCGATGACTTCCACATGAATGGCGGGCGTGGTGTAGGTCCCGGCCAGAACGCCCAGATTGGCGATCTGCGGACCTGAACTCCGGTCCGAATTGTTATGGGCGCCGACGGCGGCGACGGTCTTGACCCGCAGGGCCAGAAAATTGCCGTCATTGTCGAGCGCCAATTGGGCGGTGGTGACATTGTCGCGCGCCTGTTCATCGCTCAACAGGCCTTCGCTGCGTTCCGACATCCACTTGACCGGCTTGCCGACGAGCCTGGAGGCCAGCGCGGCCAGGGCGTATTCGGGATAGCAGCCGCCCTTCATGCCGAACCCGCCGCCCACATTGTCGGCGATCACGCGAAAGCTGGTTTCCGGCAAGCCGAAGATCTGGGTCGCGAGTATGTTTCTGATGCGGTGCGGCGCCTGAACGGTACAGCGCACCACATAGCGGTCTTCGTGGGTGTCATATTCGGCGAGACAGCCGCGCGGCTCCATGGAGTTGGTGGTGATGCGGTTGATCACCATCATGTGGGTGACAATGTGATCGGCTCCGGCAAAGGCCGCCTCGACGGCTTTCTTGTCGCCGCCTTCGTGGAAATAGGCCTGATTGTCCGGGCAGTCGTCCCAAATGACGGGGGCGCCGGGAGCAATTGCGTCCTCGGTGGATATGACCGCGGGAAGCGCTTCGTAATCGACCGCAATGAGTTCCGCCGCATCCTTGGCCTGGGCCAGGGTGTCGGCCACCACGAAGGCGACATAATCGCCCACATAGCGGACCCGGTCGCGGGCCAGGACGAATTGCGGACAGACGAAGGCCGGTGAGCCGTCCCGCCGTTTGCGCGGCATGCGCGGGCTTTGCACGCCCAGCGCCATGACTTCCGCGTCTTTTCCCGTCAACACCAGGTGAGTGCCGGGCGCGGCCCTGGCCGCCTTGGCGTCGATCGACCGAATTTCCGCGTGCGCATGGGGCGATCTCAGCACATAGCCGATGGTGGTTCCCACAAGCTGAACGTCATCCACATACCGGCCTTCGCCGCGCAATAAATAAGGATCTTCTTCGCGCGGGACTGGCTGCCCGATACCGTTCTGGCCCATATTTCTTCCTCTGTTTCCTGAAATTCAGCGCGGATATTATCCATATGGCCGGGCGGGGGAAAGCGCCCTTGCACGGCGTTGCAATTATTTGTGCCGGCGCGGCCTTCATGGCAAAATCCCGCCAACTGAATTGGCCGGCGGCAAGTCCTACCGTTCAAATAGGTCGGTCACACGGAGAGTAAATAGTGGTTCTTTTATCAATTGATTTCGGGCGATTTCGGCGATCTGGGGCGCGCGCGATGCGCGGGGTTGAAAACAATAATATGGGAAACGAATAATGCCCGGCGCTTTGAGTTGGCTTGATGATCTGACGATCACGCGGAAAGGCGATGGCCCGCCCTTGCTGCTTTTGCATGGCGGATCGGGGCCGTTGGAGGGGATGCCGTTCTGGTCCGACCTGACCAGGGATTTCGATGTTATCGCGCCGACCCATCCGGGTTTCGCCGCGACGCCGTCGCCCTATGATTGCGATACTGTTGATGATCTGGCCTATCTGTATCTCGATCTGATGGACAGGCTCGATATTCGGGACGCGGTGCTGATGGGGTTCTCCATCGGTGGGTGGATCGCGGCGGAAATCGCGGTGAAATCCACCGCGCGCCTTTCCAGGATGATCCTGGTCGATGCGGTCGGCATCAAGGTCGGCGACCGGGAAACCCGGGATATCGCTGATGTTTTCATCCATTCACCGGCGGTCCTTGCCGAAAAACTGTATCACGATCCCTCAAAGGCGCCCGATCTGTCCGCAATGTCCCAGGAAGAACAGCACAAGGCCGCCTATAATCAGCAATCGCTCGCGCTGTATGGCTGGGAGCCCTATCTCCACAATCCCAAGCTGAAGGGGCGGCTGCATCGGGTCGATATCCCCACATTACTGATCTGGGGGGGAAGCGACGGCATCGTGACGCCGGCATATGGCGCGGCCTATTGCGATTTTATTCCGGGCGCCAGGATGGTGGTGATCGATGAAGCCGGTCATTCGCCGCAGTTTGAGCAGCCGGAAAAATTCGTCGATCAGGTTCGCGGTTTCGCGCGCGAATCATGAATTCAAGCCTTTATTTGGGAGACGATTGTGCGCGCCTGGTATTTTAGTGAAACGGCCTATCCGGATCTCCCCGACCCGGAGACATACGATTCCGTCCGGGTGACGTTGCCGAGCAAACATTATGACCCGCGAAAAGGCGCCGATATCTATCATCAGCGCCTCGATGAATGGTGCGCGGCCGATGAATTCGGTCTCGACATCATGATGAACGAACATCATCAGACGGCCACCTGCACCGTTCCCGCCGTGCCGCTGATGGCATCCATTCTCGCGCGCCAGACCAGGAATGCGCGCCTGCTTTTGCTCGGCAATCCGCTGGCCAACAGGCGTCAGCCGATCCGCGTGGCTGAAGAAATGGCGATGATCGATGTGATTTCCCGTGGCCGTCTCGAATGCGGCTTCGTGCGCGGCGTGCCGTTCGAACTGCCGTCGGGAAACAGCAATCCCATGCGCATGAAGGAACGGCTGTGGGAAGCCCATGACCTGATCGTGAAGGCATGGACCAGCCATGAGGGACCGTTCAATTGGGAAGGAAAATTCTTTCATCACCGCCAGGTCAATGTCTGGCCGCGGCCGTGGCAGGACCCCCATCCGCCGATCTGGATCACCACCGGGAACCCGGACAATGCGACCGAGATCGCCGAAAAGGGTCATGTGGGCGCGACCTTCATCACCGGTTTCGACGGGTGCAAGGCGGTATTCGACGGATATCGCCGGGGGTGGGCCCAGGCCCATAAAACGCCGGTTCCGCTGGACCGGCTCGCCTATCTCGGGTTCTGCTATGTGGGCGACACGGACGAAGCAGGCTATGCCGGCGCGGAAAAGCTTCTGTGGTATCTGACGGCAAACAAGTCGCCGCCGCATTTCCGTAATTTCCCGGGCTATATGACCCCCGAAGCGCGCGCCTCGGTCCTCAAGGCCGGGGTGCCCAAGCTGGAAGACCATCGTATCCCCGACGTCCAGACCCAGATCCGGGTCGGCAACATGTTCGCGGGGAACCCGGATACGGTCTTTGAGCAGATCAAGAAGTTCTATGACCATGTGGGCGGGTTCGGCAATCTCATGTTTATGGGCCAGGCCGGGCATATGAAAAGCGCCGAAACCATCAAGGGGTTGAAACTGTTCGCGGACGAAGTCATGCCGCGACTCAAGGAACTCAAAACAAGTTCCGCAACTGCTTAAGGGTCCGAAAACCTGCCGGTTTCCGGGCATATCGGGACATGGTCACGGCGGGACTAAACTGATACCGTCCGGGCGGAGCGAAATCGATTGAGGGCGTAAAATGAAGCTATCGAGAACATTTTTCGGCGCGGCGGAAATCGTCGGCACGCCCCAATCGGTGGTCGACCGCTATAAGAAAATGGCCGGTCTGACGAAGAAGTAGGCAATGGATTGCGCCGGCGTCGGGAACATTGGCCCCGCGCCGGCGCTGTTTTTTCAGGGTACGGGAGCAACTCAACATGGCGACCTCATCCAACGGGAAACCCGACGCTTTCCACGTCGATATGAAAAACGCCAATGTCGGCGCGCTGTGGGAACGCTATTCCCGTAACGATGACGATGCGCCGCGATCCGAGCCGGCGTTCCAGTGGAAGTGGCGGGATGTCGAACCGCTGATCGATCAGGCGGTGCGCGAAACCGGCATGGATACGGCCGAACGGCGCGTTATCCAGATGAAAAATCCGGGCTTCCCCGAAACGGCCACCTGCGCCACATCCAATATAAATTGCGGATTTCAGATTTTGATGCCGGGCGAGCGCGCCCGTCCGCACCGTCACACCATGAACGCGCTGCGCTTCGTGGTCGAAGATGGCGGCGGCAACGCCGAGACCATCGTCGACGGCAAGCATTGCCCCATGGCGCCCGGCGACATGATCGTGACGCCGGCCTGGACCTGGCATGAGCATGCGCATGATGGAACCAGTCGGGTGATCTGGCTGGATGCCCTGGATGTGCCCATCGTGGATCATCTGGGCGCGGCGTTTTTTGAACCGGGCCGCAGCAACGAATATCCCGACCTGCTGCCGGATTCGGCGTTTGCCACGGCGGGCTTCGCGCCGGGCCGCGTTGCCCCCGGCGGACATTCCCCTCTTTTTCGATATACATGGGACGCCGCGCTTGACGCCCTTCAGGGCGCGAAGCCGTCCAGCGACGGCGCCCGTCAGGTGCGCTACATCAACCCGGTGACTGGCGGGCCCATCATGTCGCTGCTGGATGCCTATCTACTTGGTCTCGAAAAAGGCCGGGAAACGGCGCCTTACCGGACCACCAGCAACGCGGCCTGCTTCGTCGCCGAGGGCGAAGGCGTGTCGAGCGTGGGCGATACGGCCATCAGCTGGGGCAAGAATGACGTATTTTCCCTGCCCCACTGGCAATGGGTGACCCATAAGGCCACAACGGCCAGTGCGCGGCTGTTCCTGATTACCGACCGCGAAGTGTTCCGCCGGCTCGAATTGCTCTGGGATGAAGGAGACGGCGCCGTTGGATTCCATTGATTTAAGGCGTTGGCATCCATGAAATTCGGTATTCAATTTTTCCCCGATATCGGCCCCGAAGAAAAATCGGCGGCAGACTATTGGGGTGAAAGCCTGGAGCTGGTCGATCTGTGCGACGATCTGGGGTACCACCATGTGCGTACCGTCGAGCATTATTTCCATCGCTATGGCGGCTACAGCACCAACCCGGTGGTTTTCCTGGCCGCCGCATCCCAGCGCACACGCAAGGCCCGGCTGATTACCGGCGCGATCCTGCCGGTGTTCAATCACCCGCTCAAGGTCGCGGGCGAAATCGGCATGCTGGACGCGATCTCGGGTGGACGGCTCGAGGTGGGATTCGCCCGCGCCTTTCTGCCCCATGAATTTCGCACCTTCGGCCGCAGCCTGGATGAAAGCCGCGACCGGTTCGATGAAGGCGTTGAACAGGTCCGGCGTCTGCTCGAGGAAGAGAATGTCTCATCCGACGGCCGGTTCCACCAATTCAGCAACGTGACATCCCTGCCGCGCCCGACCCAGGCGCCCCGTCCGCCGTTCTGGATCGCGGCCACATCGGCGGACCAGTCATTCGCCATGGCGGGGACCGGCGGTCATGGCTTGATGACCTTTCCGCGCGATCCGGAAGGCCTGCGCGCCCGGCTGAAAATCTATCGCGACGCCTGGCGCGCGGCGGGCCATCCCGGTAACGGGCAGGTCATGATCGCCTTCCACATGTTCTGTGCACCCACGACGGCGGAAGCCCATTCCGTCGCCGGCCATCGGATCGATGCCTATCTCAAGGCGCAGTACGACGCCGCCAGCGACTGGGCGGAAGGAACCACCTCGAAGGATTATCCGACCCATCCCCAATTGACCGAAACCCTGGGAAAAATGAGTTTCGCCAACAAGCTGGGTGATGGTTCCATGTGGGTGGGGACGCCCGACGAGATCAAGGGCATGATCAATTTCTACCACGATGCGGTCGGCGGGTTTGAACTGGCGTCGCTGCAGGTGAATTTTCATACCATGAAGGTGAAAACCGCCGAGGAATCCATGCGGCTTTTCGCGCAAGAAATCATGCCGGAATTCGCCTAGACGGACATGTTGGAAAATGGCTGCGTAATTTCTCTTCATTCATGCGGAAAAAAATATGCAAATCAATAAGATAACAGGTCGTTCGGCTTTTCTCTCCCTGCTCAAGGAAGAAGGGGTCACCCATCTGTTTGGCAATCCGGGGACCACCGAATTGCCCATCATGCATGCGTTGAAAGATCATCCGGACCTTACCTATGTGCTGGGGCTTCAGGAATCCCTGGTGGTCGCCATGGCCGACGGGTTTTCCCGGGCGTCGGGCCGGCTGACCGCGTGCAACGTGCATGTAGCGCCGGGGCTCGGCAACGCCATGGGCTCGATCTATAACGCCAAATTCACCCATACGCCGATGATCATCACCGCCGGCCAGCAGGAACAGGGCCACGGGCTGACCGAGCCTCTGCTGTATGATTCCCTTGTGCCCATGGCCGCCCCGCTGGTCAAGTGGGCGGTCGAGATCACCCGGCTGGAAGACATGCCGCGCATTGTTCACCGGGCGGCGAAAATCGCCATGACGCCGCCGACCGGCCCGGTCTTTATTTCGCTTCCCGGCGACATCCTGAATTCGGAAGTCGGCATGGAGCTGGGCCATCGCACCCGGGTCGATACGGCGTCGCGCCCGAGCGATGCGGCGCTCGACCGGCTCGCCGCCCGGCTGCTCGCGGCCAGGAACCCGGCGATCATTTCCGGAAACGAGGTTGTTTCATCGGATGCGCTGGCGGAGGTCGCGCAGTTTGCCGAAACCCTGGGGGCGGCCACCTATCAGCAGTCAATTCCCTATGGCTCGCATTTCCTGTCAGAACATCCGGCCTATATGGGCGCGCTGACGCGGATTCAAAAACAGGTCCGGGGCGAGCTGGAGCCCTATGATCTGCTGGTGGTGATCGGCTCGGACCCGTTGCGCATGTCGGTCTATAGCGAGATCGACCCGCTGCCGGCGGACCTGCCCATCGTGCAGATCGGCCTCCATGACTGGGAAATGGGCAAGAACTATCCGACCGAGATGGCGGTGCGCAGCGATGTCGGGGAAACCCTGAAGGCGCTGATCCCGGTATTGAAATCCAGGGGCGGCGATGCGCTTGCTGAAACCGCCCGGCAGCGTCTGGCCGGGCTCGAAGGGCGCAACTGGCTCGCCAGGCGCGCCGTCAGGCGGGAAGCCACCGGAAAACTGAGCGCAACCACGCCCATCGCGCCCGATTATCTGATGATGCAGATCGTGGACTCATTGCCGGCCAATGCAATGGTGGTCAATGAATCCCTGACCTCGGGCTTCGGTCTGCAGGATTTTCTGCCCTATGGGGACCGGTATTCGTTTCACGGCAACGCGTCCGGCGGCATCGGCTGGGCGGTTCCCGCGGCAGTCGGCATTCAGCTGGCCCAGCCCGACCGGCCTCTGGTGGCGATCATCGGCGACGGCAGCGCCATGTATTCCATCCAGGCCCTTTGGACGGCGGCGAAAATGAAGCTGCCGATCACTTTCGTGATCACCAATAACGGCGGCTACCGCATCATCAAGCAGCGTCTTCTGGCCTTCCATGGCAACGACCATTTCATCGGCATGGATTTCGACGACCCGTCGATCGATTTCGTCGGGCTCGCCCAATCCATGGGGGTGCCGGCGCAACGGGTAACATCGCCCGATAAAATTCGCCCGGCCCTTGATGGCGCAATCGCCAATTCCGGGCCTGTTCTGCTCGACATCGCGGTGGATGGCTCGGTCGGCGGACATTAGGATTTAACCAGGCGGGAGAAACACCATGAACATGCCGATATCCAAGGGACGGCCCATGCTGGCCCATGTGGGAATCAATGTGGTCAGCCTCGACAGGATGGTTGAGTTTTATACCAGGTTTCTGGGTTTGACCGTGTCGGATAGCGGGTTTTCCCAGCGCCTTCAGAACAGGTTCGTGTTTCTGTCATCCGATCCGAACACCCATCACCAGGTGGTCTTTGAAGAGAGCCGCGAAGAAGGCAGTCCCGGCAATATCAATCAGATATCCTTCCGCTTATCCTCCCTGGACGAATTGCGAGAGTTTCATCAACGATTATGCGATGGAAATATCGAAGCGACGCCGGTTTCGCACGGCAATGCCTGGTCCGTCTATTGTTCGGATCCGGAAGGAAACCTGATTGAGGTTTATCTCGATGCGCCTTTTTACATTCCGCAGCCCCAGGGCAAACCCTTTGATCTGAGCCAGAGCGATCAGGAAATCCATCGCGCCACACAGGAATGGGCCGATTCCGTCGAAGGCTCCATGACCCATGAGGAATGGTCCGCCGGGCTCGCCCGGAAAATGTCCGCTGGTGAGTGACTCCGTGACTCACGCAGGCGGGAAATGGGTCGGCAGATCCGTTCAGCGGCGCGAAGACAAGCGCCTGCTGCTGGGTGACGGTACGTTCGTCGCCGATATTGTGCTGCCCAATATGGTCCATGCGTCCTTTGCCCGCAGCCAGCTTCCCCATGCCAGGATCAAATCCGTGGATTTGACCGCCGCCCGCGCCGCCCCCGGTTTTGTCGCGGCCTATAGCGGGCTCGATCTGAGCGACATTCTGCCGCCGATCGGCGGCATGCAGGTGGTCACGCCGCAGGGATGGTTCGATTCCATCACCCATCGCATCGATATCCCGCCCCAGGCCCATCTGCCCCATGACAAGCTGCGCTATGTGGGCGAAGCCTATGCGGTGGTCGTGGCGACGGACCCCTATCTTGCGGAAGACGCCGCCGCCCTTGTGGACGCGGAATTTGAGGCGCTTGCGCCGGTGCCCCACGTGGAAGCTGCCGTCGCACCGGGCGCGGCGCTGGTTCATGACGGGCTCAGTGATAATGTGGCCGCCGCATTGCGGGTCAAAAAAGGTGACGGCGCGGCGGCATTGCAGTCCGCGCCACACCGGCTGAAACGGCGCTTTGTTCATCACCGCTACGCCGCCATGCCCCTTGAGTGCCGCGGCGTGGTTGCCGATTATGACAGCCGCACCCGGTCGTTGACCATCTGGACATCGTCCCAGGTGGTGCATTGGGTCCGCCGGGAAATTTCCTATGCGCTGGGCATGCCGGAAGAGCGCATCCGCGTGATTGCGCCCGACGTGGGCGGCGGGTTCGGGGTCAAGGGCCATGTCTATCCGGAAGACGTGCTGGTCGCGTTCCTGGCCCGGGAATTGCGCCGTCCGGTCAAGTGGATCGAGGACCGGCGCGAACATATTCTGAATTCGGCCCATTCCCGCGACTATGTGATGGATGTGGAAATCGGCTTCGACGGCGACGGAAGAATTCTCGCCGTGAGCAATTCGTTCCTGGTGGATTCCGGGGCTTATTCGCCGGTCGGGGCGGGAATCGTGGGCAATTCCCTGGCCCATATGCTGGGGCCCTACGACATTGCGAATTATGAAAGTGATGCCCGGCTGGTGGTCACCAACCGCGCGCCCAATGCGCCTTATCGCGGCGCGGGCCGGCCCGAGGTGGCCTTCGCCATGGAACGCATCGTCGATCTGGTCGGGGGCGCGCTGGACAGGGAGCCGGCTGAAATCCGGTTCCGCAATATGATCCCGGCGGACCGGATGCCTTATGAGGTCGGGCTGACCTATCGGGACGGCGTGCCGATTGTGTATGACAGCGGCGATTATCCAAAATCCCTCGAACGCGCGCTGGATGCGCTGGGCGGGGTGGATGCGTTCCGGGTCCGTCAGAAACAGGCCTTGGCGGACGGGCGCTATATCGGGCTCGGCATGGGCTGTTATGTGGAAGGCACCGGCGTCGGCCCGTTCGAAGGCGCGACCGTGCGGGTCGATCCTACCGGCATGATCTCGGTCGCCACCGGCGCGTGCCCCCAGGGCCAGGGCCATGAAACCGTGTTCGCCCAGGTCGCCGCCGACACCTGGGGCGTGCCCATGGAAAATGTCGTCGTCACCCTGGCCGACACGGCGTCGGTTCCCATGGGGTACGGCACCATCGCCAGCCGAAGCGCGGTTACCGCGTCCGCCGCCATCAATGAAGCCAGCGAAAAAGTGAAGGGGAAAGTCCGGCTCATCGCGGCCCATCTGCTGGAAGCCCCGGTCGGTGATCTGGAATTTCGCGACGGCGGCGTCGGCGTGACGGGCGTACCCGACATGATCGTCTCACTGGCCGATATCGCCAGGGCTGCGCGGCCCGGCTGGGGTCATAACCGCCCCGACGGGGTTGAAGCGGGACTCGATTCCAGCGCCTATTACGAACCACCGACCGTGACCTGGACCTATGCGTCCAACGCCGCCATTGTCGAGCTGGACCCGGACACCGGCCGGGTTGAAATCGAACGCTATGTGGAAGTCCATGACGCGGGCGTGCTCATCAACCCCGGCATCGCCGACGGCCAGGTCCGGGGCGGGTTGGTTCAGGGCATCGGCGGCGGCCTGATGGAAGAAATCATCTATGACGACAACGGCCAGATCCTCACCGCCAGCCTGGCCGACTATCTGGTCCCGACGGCGCTGGATGTGCCGCCGATCACGGTGCTGCATCAGGAAACCCCGTCGCCGACCAATGCGCTGGGCGTAAAAGGGCTGGGGGAGGGGGGCGCAATCGCGCCGCCCGTGGTGATCGCCAATGCGGTTTCCGATGCGCTGAAGGCCTTTGGGGCCGAGTTCAATTCAACGCCGGTGCGGGCCGAGGATGTCCTGCGCATATTGACGACTGCGAAGAAAGAAAGTTGAAATGTCCGCTGTTCCCCTGAATGAACTTTCCGCCGGCGACATCGCGCGCCGCATCAAGGAAGGTGAAATTACCGCCGAGGCCGTGACCCGCGCCTGTCTCGACCGGATCGATGCGCGCGAGTCCGAACTCCATGCCTGGGCGTATCTCGACCCGGATCTGGCGCTGGAACAGGCGCGCGCGCTGGATCGCGGCCCCCATCGCGGCCCGCTTCATGGCGTCCCCATCGGGGTCAAGGACATCATCGATACGGTGGACATGCCGACGGAAATGGGCTCGCCCATCTATGCGGGAAACCGGCCGACCAGCGATGCGTCCTGCGTCGCGCTGATGCGGGGCGCGGGCGCGGTTATCCTGGGCAAGACGGTGACCTGTGAATTCGCCGGCATGACGCCGGGCATTACAAGGAACCCCCATAATACGGATCATACGCCGGGCGGATCGTCCAGCGGGTCGGGCGCGGCGGTGGCCGATTTCATGACGGCGGCGGCGTTCGGCACCCAGACCGGCGGCTCGGTCCTGCGCCCGTCATCCTATTGCGGCATCATCGGGTTCAAGCCCAGCTTCGGGACCTTCAATGTGGGGGGCGTCAAGGCCGCCGCCGTCAGCCTGGATACGCTGGGCCTTCATGCCAGGTCGCTGGATGATATCGATCTGCTGACCGATGTGCTGGTCGGGCGGCCCCATGTGGCAAAAGCGGCGCCGGACAGGCCGCCGGTCATCGGGCTGTGCCGCACCCCCATGTGGGAACTGGCCCAGCCGGAAACCGTCGAAGCCGTGGAAGATGCCGCGGCCCGTCTTGCCATTGCCGGTGCGGCCGTGCGTGAGATTACCCTGCCCGCGTCATTCGATGATTTGACGGTGGTGGAGTCCAAATATAACGGGCGGGATATTTTCAACAGATATGAACGTTCCCGCCTGATGGCGTATGAATGGAACAACCATCGGGACAAAATCAGCGATGGTCTGTCCAATATCATCCGGCAGGGTCTTGAGACGGATTACGCCGACTATGTGGCGGCCATGGTGCGCGCCGATGAATGCCGGGCCCGGTTGAATGATGTGTTTGACGGGATCGACGTGCTGCTCGCCCCCGCCGCCGATGGCGAAGCGCCCAAGGGCCTGGATTTCACCGGCAGTCCACGGTTTCAGGGGCTCTGGACGGTGCTCTATGCGCCGTCGATCACACTCCCGACCCATCGCGGGCCAAACAATCTGCCGGTCGGCATCCAGCTGGTCGCGCCGCGCCGCCAGGACGACAGGCTGTTGTCCGTGTCGCGCTGGGTCTGGGAAAAACTCGGCCCGGCTTAGTTCCGTCTTCCGGCGACCTCGATCAGCAGATTGCCGAACGCATCCACTTCCATTTCGTCGCCGGGCAGCAGGATTGTGGTTGAGGCATGTTCCTCGATCATCGCCGGGCCCGAAATTTTATTGCCGGTCAGCAGCGCATCACGGGCATAGGTAGCGGTGTCGGCGAATGCGCCGATTTCCCGGAAATAGACCGATCTTGTGCCCGTTGAGGCGGATTTTGGCGGCGTCGCCTCGCCCTGGGCTATTTTTTCCAGCGGCGGTTTGGCCATGATCCCCGTGACCGTGGCGCGCAGGCTCACGATCTCGGCCCGTTCCTGGGGCGCGCAGGTGCCGTAGCGCAATTCATGCATTTCGTCGAAATGCTGTTTGATGGCGGCCCGGTCCTGTTTCTCGAAAACCGAGATCGGCAGATCGACGGTCACCGCGTGTTCCTGGCCCACATAGCGCATATCGGCGGCGCGGGCGACGGTGATTTCACTGGGATCGACCGACGTGTTGGCGATGGCGCGGCGACCCTCGGCTTCCAGCTCCGCATAGACCTTTTCGATCTGATCGAACGGCGCATCGTCAAGCCGGGTAAACCAGGTCCGCACGTAATCGTAGCGCAAATCGGAAAACAGCATCCCGAAGGCGGAAAACACGCCGGGTACGCTGGGGATGATGACCTTGCGAATCCCAAGCTCGCCCGCGACGGCGGACGCGTGCAGCGGACCGGCCCCGCCATAGGCCACCAGGGTGAAGTCGCCCGCATCGAGGCCCCGTTCCGTGGTCACGCCTTTCACGGCGTGGGACATGGCCGTGACCGCGATGCGCAACACGCCATCGGCGGCGGCGGTCGGGTCCATGTCGAGCTTGTCGCCAACAGCGGTTTTCAGGGCATTGGCGGCCGCAGCCACGTCCAGCGCCATTTCGCCGCCGAGAAACCGGTCCGCTCCCAGCCGGCCCAGCAGCAGATTGGCGTCGGTCACCGTCGGCAGGGTTCCGCCCAGCCCGTAGCACGCGGGGCCCGGTTCGGCGCCGGCGCTTTGCGGTCCCACATGCAGCCCGCCCTCGTCGCCGACGCGCGCGATACTGCCGCCGCCGGTGCCGACTTCGAAAATATCCATCATGGCGATCTGGACCGGCAGCGCCTTTTCGTAGCCGCCCAGCAGCGCCGCCCCCGTGGTCAGCGGCTCGCCTTTATAGATGACGCCGGCTTTCGCCGTGGTGCCGCCCATGTCGAAGGCGATGGCGTTTTGAATGCCAGTGGCGTCGCACAGCGCCTTGGTGCCGATAACCCCTGCCGCGGGGCCCGATTCCAGCATGCGGATACAGTGCTGTTGGGCCTGCGCCGCGTCATACAGCCCGCCGGTGGATTGCACCACCATGAACGCGCCATGGAAGCCGGAACTTTTCAACTGGTCTAGGATTTCCTGGATATAGGAATTCACCTTGGGACCGATATAGGCGTTGGCCACCACGGTGGAACAGCGTTCGAACTCGCGGTATTCCTGGGATAATTCGTGGGATGCGGACACGAACATGTCGGGAAAGCGCGCTTGCAGCATTTCCTTGACCCGGATCTCGTGGCTCGGGTTACGATAGCAATGCAGCAGCAGGATCGCCGTGGCGTCGATGTCGAGGGTCGCCAGCTTGTCGGCGACCCGGTTGACGGAGTCCTCGTCAAGCTCGGTGCATACCTCGCCATCGGCATACATGCGTTCCGTGACTTCAAAGCGCAAAGCGCGTTCGACCAGGGGTTCATGCTTCTGAAAGAACAGATTGTATGAATCCGGCCGGTTGATCCGGCCGATTTCGTAGATATCCCGAAAGCCTTCCGTGGTCACCAGGGCTGTTCTGGCGCCGGTGCGTTCCAGGATCGTGTTGATGGCGATGGTCGACCCATGCAGAAACAGCCCCGTGTCCGCATAGTCGGCCCCGGCTTTCTCGACGCCCGCATTGATGCCGTCCACCAGATGGGACGGCGTCGACAGGGCTTTGCCGAGCTGCAACTTGCCGGTGGTTTCATCAAATGCGGCGATGTCGGTGAATGTACCCCCGATATCGGCGGCCATTCGGATGGATGAGCCGCCCTTGTTCCTGTCGTCCGGCACCGAAAACTCCCTGTTTCTGTTCTGGGTGCTATTTAGACAATGCCTCGCCGTTCGGGACAAGTCCCCAGTGTTTCTATGAACTTGTTGCGGGCGAGACCTTGGCTTATCCTTTTGTTTGAAATGACTGATCCAAAGCCAAAAGTTTCCCAGACACCTAGCGTATCCGGCGCCGTCGCCGACGCAGATGACCGCATCAGCTTCGGCGATTTCTCGCTGCATGACGCGTTTCAGCAGGAAATTCTGGCCATGTTGGACGCAGCCGATATCTCGGAAGAGGAAAAGCAGCAATTGCTGATCGCCATGAACTGCCCGTGCTGCGGCGCCGGCGGGATGTCCTTGACCATAAAATTGAAGGGCGGGCCGGGTTCGACGCCGTCTTTCTGACCGGAAGAACGAGACCATTTCATGAATAATCCCGACAAAGCGCGATCGGTTGACCCGGTTGTAACGGAAATCGTTCGCAACGGCGTCCTCGCGGTCACCGAAGAGATGAAGACCAATCTCATGCGGACCGCCTACAACATGATCATCTATGAGGCGCTGGATTTCACCGTCGGGCTGTTTACGGCGGAAGGCGAGACCGTGTCCATCGGGCTCGGGCTACCCATGTTCATTCGCGGCATGGCCCAGACCGTGAAGGCCAAGCTTGCCCATTTCGGCCCGGACGGCATTCATCCCGGCGATATCCTGGTCACCAATGATGCCTATATCACCGGCAGCCACCTGAACCATGTCACTTTCTCCCTGCCTATATTCCATCAGGAAAAACTGATCGGGTTTTCCTGCTGCATGGCCCACTGGCCTGATATCGGCGGCACGCTGGGCGGCATGACCACGGATATCTTTTCCGAAGGTCTGCAAATCCCCATTCTGAAATATCAGAATCAAGGCGTCGTCAACCAGGATCTGGTCGATATCATTCACATGAATGTCCGCCTGCCGTCGCGCGCCACCGGCGATCTCCGGGCGCAGATCACGGCGGTAAAAACCGGCGAACGAAGATTCCTCGAACTGATCGAACGCTATGGCGAGACGCCGGTGCTCGACAGCATCGCCGCCATCATGGACCAGTCGGAAATCGCCGCCCGGCTGCAGACCATGTCGATCCCGGATGGGGTCTATGAAGCCGAATCATATATGGATGACGACGGCATCGATATCGGCAAGCCGATTCCCATCAAGGTCCGGGTTGTGGTTGCCGGCGATGAACTGACCGTCGACCTCAGCGAGGTGTCCCGGCAGGTGCGCGGTTTTTACAATTCTGGCGTCACCACCGGCTATGCCTGCGCCCAGGTTGCCTTCAAATGCCTGACCTCGCCAGTGGATTACCCGCTCAATGAGGGCGCGTTCCGCAATCTGAAAGTGATCATTCCCATGGGCAAGGTGGTCAGCGCGGTCAAGCCGGCGCCCATGCGCTGGTGGATGACTTTTCCCATGACCATCGTGGATACCATCTTCAAGGCCATGGCCCCGATCATCCCGGACCGCACCATCGCCGGCCATCACGCCGATCTGGGGATCGCGAATTTTCACGGCATCAATCCCCGGACCAATGAGTTCTTCCTCGGCACGTTCGGCCCGCTCGGCGGCGGCTGGGGGGCCAAGCGCACGGAAGATGGCGTCAGCGCCACCGTGTGCATCAATGACGGCGATACCCACAACGCGCCCAACGAACAGGTCGAGGTCAAATTCCCCCTGCTGGTCGAAAGCAATTCACTGATCCCGGATTCCGGCGGTCCTGGACGCCATCGGGGCGGGCTGGGCGTCGAACGCATCGTGCGGGCCCGGACCAACTGCGTCGTCAATACCCAGATCGAACGGGTTCATTGCAAGCCCTGGGGCCTTGAGGGCGGGCTCGAAGGCGCGGGGAATTCCGTGGCGCTCCGCATGGACGGGGAATGGAAGGAAGATTTTCCCAACGCCAAGGTCCTGACCGCCCAGTTGAAGGAAGGCGACGCGTTCCGTCTGCGATCCGGCGGCGGCGGCGGTTTCGGCGTACCGCACGACCGCCCCATGGAAGACGTGGCGCATGATGTGAAGCAGGGATATGTGTCGGCGGAGTCGGCGCGCGACAATTATGGGGTCCAAGTCGATCCGGAAACCGCCGAGGCCAAACGGCTGAAAAGTGATTAGGGCTTCCCGTATTCGCGCGCCGCGCCTTCCTGGGTGACATAGCCTTCCGCCAAATCATTTTCCAGCGCCGCCTTGTCGCGCCTGGCGGGGTCGCCATAGCCGCCGCCGCCCGCGCCTTGAACGCTGAACACCGTGCCCGCCGGCAGTTCGCGCCGGAAGGATGACGGCATGGTTTTCGCTTCCGCCGTGTCCGGGGCGACGATGAACCGGCTGGGGCCGCCCGGTCGTCCGCCGCGCAGCCCGCTGGGGGGTACGATGGCGCGGTCCGACCGGTACACCACCTGGGCCGGTTCCAGCAATTCATAGACCCGGCGAAAGCTCAGCCCGCCGCGAAATTCTCCCGCCCCGCCTGAATCGGCGTTCAGCTCGAAGCGCTGGATGCGGCAGGGATATTCGGATTCGATGATTTCCACCGGGGCCGCAAACAGATTGGCCAGATGCACCGTGACCCCCGATGCGCCGTCGGCATTTTCCCCCGCGCCATAGGCCGACCCGAAGATTTCATATTGATTGCCCCGCGTGGTCCTGGAGTCACCCTGTCCATTGCCCTGCCCACCGCCCTGCCAGGCGACCACGATACTGCCGCCGCTGCCGCCCGAGTGCGCGATGGTGCGTCCGGGAATCAGCGGGTCCAGCGCCTCAAGAATGACATCGACCAGCTTCTGACAGGTTTTCATGTAGCTGGAGCACGGCGCGGGCGCCTGGGCGCTGAGTACGCTGCGGTCTGCGAATTCAAACGTCACCAGATCCCGGATGGCGTCGCTATAGCGCAGATCGGGATTGGTCAGCCCGATCAGGCTGTAATAAACGCCGGCCTCGACCATGGCGATGCGCAAATTGGCGGGGCCCTTTGTCTGGGGGTCGCAGCCCGTGAAGTCGAAATGGAATTTTCCGTCACGCACGGTGATGCGCATATGGATGCGGATCTTTTTGGATTCGTCCACCCCGTCATGGTCCAGAAAACCTTCCGCCTCGACGGTTCCATCCGTGAAACCTTGCAGGGCGGCGCGGAATTCCACGCCCGACGTGGCGATCATCAAATCCATGGACTCGGCCACAATGCCCGCGCCGAACCGGCCGCATAGTTCCTGAACATGGCGCGCACCGATGCCCACAACGCCGATCTGGCCGGAAATGTCGCCCAGCACCAGATAGGGCGCGCGCGTGTTGGCCGCGATCAGCCGCATCATGTCGTCGTCGGGGACGCCTGCCCGCTGGATGCGGACCGGCGGCAGCATCATGCCTTCGTGGAAAATTTCCGTCGCCTGGCCATAAGTGCTGCCCGGCACCGTGCCGCCCACATCCGCCTTGTGTGCAATGGTGCCGGCAAAGGCGACCAGCGTGCCGCCATGAAAAATCGGCGCGATAAAGCCCATGTCCGACGCGTGGGGCATGTTGGCTTCATAGGGATGGTTGGACACGAAAATGTCGCCGTCGCTCAACCCGTCGATCCCGTACAGGGACAGGATTTTCTGGATCAGATGGTAGTAAACCGGCGCATGAAAAAACATCCACGGCGCGGTCACAAGCCGGCCCTGGGCGTCGGTGATCACGCAGCTGAAATCACGGGATTCGCGCACGATGGTCGAATAGCCCGACCGGTAGAAATGATAATCCATTTCCTCCATCAGGCTGGCGATCCGGTTGCGCAGCAGCTCGATTGTGATGGGATCGACGCTCATGGCTGATCCTCCATTTCGGCGATGATATTGGCGAAGGAATCCAGCCGCGCCCTCCAGCCCGGCGGCAGCACGGTGGTGGAATCGAACTGTTCGATGATGGCGGGGCCGTGCAGGGTCGCGCCGTTCGCACCTGTCGCACCGGTCGCACCGGTCGCACCGGTCAGATCGGTGCGTTCATAGACCGGTGCGTCGAAAAGCGTGGTGCCGTCAAACGTGATTTGGCGCCGGCTGCGCGGCGTCGGCGGCCCGGCGTCGGTGATTTCGATCTTCGCCAGGCCTTGTTTCGGAACCGGCGCGCGCACCCGGACCCGATAGCTGACCATTTCGATGGCCTGATCCCGCGCCGAATGCCCATGCTGCGCCTGATGCAGATCGTGGAATATTTCCTGTATCCCGCGCAGTCCCGCCGCATTCATGGGGGTTGCGCCGAGCCGACCCAGGGGCGTGCGGATTTCATAGCCCTGACCGGCATAGCGCAGATCCAGCTCCCGGATGAATTCCCGCGCGTGATCGCCGAGGCCTTCCTGGGCAAGGTCCTCATTGGCCCGCCGCTCAAGCCCCAGGAAGCATTGCTCCATATGATCCGGCGCAACATTTTCCAGATCCCGGATCCCGGACCGGACATAGTCGTGAACGATATCGGAACATAACAACCCCAGCGCCGAAAACGCGCCCGGGTTGGGCGGGATCAGCACCCGTCTTATGCCCAGATCCTCGGCGACCATGATCGCATGAACCGGGCCCGCGCCGCCGAACGGAACCAGCGTGAAGTTTGCCAGCTCGATCATTTTCTTCGACGCCTGCAAGCGGATTTCGTCGGCCATGCGGGCGTTGATCAGCCGCACGATCCCGGTGGCGGCTTCCAGAACACTCATGTTCATGGGCGTTGCGATCCCGCGCTCAATGGCGGCGATGGCGCCGTTCCGGTCCAGGGCGGTTTCCCCGCCGAGCAGATGGCCGGGGTTCAGATAGCCGCACACCAGGTCGGCGTCGGTCACCGTCGGGTTGGTTCCGCCCTGGCCGTAGCATACCGGCCCCGGTTCGGCCCCGGCGCTGTCCGGCCCGACCGACAGAAGTTGCGACAGATTGAGCCGCGCGATGGTGCCGCCGCCGGCCGAAATGGTGGCGATATCAAAGGCCGGCACATCAAGCCGCCGGTCCGCAATGGAGCCTTCGGTGACCTCCAGCGGCTTGCCGTTTTCGATAAAGGCGATATCGCAGCTTGTGCCGCCCATATCCATGGTCGCCACATGGGACCAGCCCTGGCAGTCGCCCAGAATATAGCCGGTGGCCTGGACTCCGGCCGCGGGGCCGGACAGCAGGGTCTGGACCGTCCGCCCGCTGCCCGATACGGACGATAACGGCATCACCCCGCCATTGGATTGCATCAGAAAGCGTCTCGGCGTGGCGATGGCGGCATCGTCGAGGCCCGTATCCAGATTGTCCGCATAGCGCGCCAGAACCGGTTCGAGATAGGCGTTCAGCAACGTGGTCGACATGCGCGGCCATTCACGGATCCGGGGCAGAACATCCGATGACAGGGAGATGAAGGCGTCCGGATACTCGTCCCGGATGATCTCCGCCGTGCGCTGTTCATGGGACGGGTTCATGTAGGAAAAGATGTAGCAGATCGCAAAGGACACGGCCCCCGCGTCGCGGAGGCCTCGCACCGCGTCGCGGATTTCGCCCTCGTCAAGCGGATGGATTTCCCCGCCGGCGAAATCGATCCGGCCTTTTATTTCCCGCGTCATGCGCTGGGTCGCCAGGGGGGTGGGCCGGCGGAATTTCAGCTCGAACTGGTTGGTTTCCCGCGCCTGGGTCTGAACTTCCTGGATTGCGCGAAACCCGTCGGTGATCAACAGCCCGACGGGCGCGCCCTTCATTTCCAGCAGGGCGTTTGTGGTCACCGTCGTGCCGTGGCTGAAAAATCCGATGTCGGACGGTGAAATATTGCGCTCCATCAGGCGGCCGATTCCATCCAGCACCGCGATGGCGGGGTTGGCGGGCGTGCTTGATACTTTTTCGATCAGGATTTCTCCTGTGTCGGCATTGCTCAGCACCAGATCCGTGTGGGTGCCACCCACATCGACGCCCAGGCGGTATTCAGTCAATCTTAGTTGCTTTCTTTCGGATTATGCCCGTGCGTCGCGGATCGCGCGCCAGATCTTTTCGGAATTGAGCGGCATCTCGATATGGGTGATGCCCAGAGGCCGCAACGCATCCAGCGCCGCGTTCATGATCACCGGCAGCGCACCGACGGTTCCCGCTTCGCCCGCTCCCTTGACGCCCAGCGGATTGGTCTTGGTGGGAACCGGTCTGCTGTGGACCTCGATGGAACAGATATCGTCGGCGCGGGGCATGGCGTAATCCATGAACGACCCCGATGTGAGCTGTCCGCCGTCCGGGTCATAGATCATGTGTTCCATCACCGCCTGGCCGACGCCCTGCACAACGCCGCCATGGACCTGGCCTTCAAGGGTCAACTCGTTGATCACGTTGCCCACGTCATCGACCACCACATAGCTGAGGATGTCCATCTCGCCGGACTCCGGATCGATCTCGATTTCGCAGACATGGCAGCCATTGGGGAATGTCTGGCCGTCCGGCTCCCACGTGGCGGTCTCGAACAATCCGGGCTCCATCCCCGCCGGCAGCGCGCCGGGCCGGTACGCGGCGCGGGCGACATCCTGCAGCGTGACCGACCGGTCGGTGCCCGCAACGGTGAATACGCCCCGGTCGAATTCCATGTCGCTATCGGCGGCTTCCAACAGATGCGCGGCCAGCAGGCGGCCTTTTTCGATGATCTTGCCTGCCGTTTTATGAACCGCCGATCCGCCGACGATGGCCGACCGGGACCCGAAGGTGCCGGTGCCGAACGCGACCTTGTCCGTGTCGCCCTCCAAAACCATCACGTCGTCGGAATCCATGCCCAGCATGTGGGACATCAGGATCTTGTACATGGTGTCATGGCCCTGGCCCTGGGATTTTGTCCCCACGAAAAGCGTGACGGTGCCGGACGGATCGAACCGGATTTCGGCGGTTTCCGGGCCGGGGGGCGCGCCGGCGCGCTCAATCGGATTGGTGATGCCGAGCCCGCGCAGCTTGCCTCCGGCTTTGGATTTCGCACGTCTGGCCTCATACCCGTCGCAATCGGCGAGCTGCATGGCGTCGTCCATGTTCTTTTCGAACTCGCCGGAATCATACTGGAAAATCAGCCCGGTTTTATAGGGCATGGCGTCCGCGGGGATCAGGTTGCGGCGGCGCAGTTCGACCCGGTCGATGCCGGTTTCCCGCGCGGCCCGGTCGATGATGCCCTCCACCAGATAGGATGCCTCGGGCCGTCCCGCGCCCCGATAGGTCGCCGTCGCCACCGTGTTGGTGAACATGCCGTGGACCCGCACATGGATCGACGGTGTGGTGTAGACGCCCGCCAGCGATCCCAGATTGCCGAATGTGGCCAGCAGCGTGCGGTCCGAGGTCAGATAGGCACCCAGATTGCACAGGGTGCGGACCCGCAGGGCCAGGAATTTGCCGTTTTCGTCCAGCGCCAGTTCCACATCGCTGACATTGTCGCGGGCATGGTCGTCGGACAGAAAGGTCTCGGACCGCTCGCCGACCCATTTGACCGGCCGTCCGACTTTTTTCGCCGCATATAACGCCAGGATATTCTCGGTCGACGTCACCCCCTTGGAGCCGAACGCGCCGCCGATATCGCCGCAAATCACCCGGAACCGGTTTTCGGGCACCTTGAAGACTTCCGTCGCCAGCATGCGCCGGACGCTGTGCAGGGTGCCGACGCAGCCATGCAGGGTATAGCGTCCCTCATGAATGTTATATTCGCCGATGCAGCCGCGCGGCTCCATGGCGTTGGCGGCGATCCGGCTGATCACAAAATGCTGCGTTGTCACATGGTGGGCGCGCGCGAACGCCGCATCCACCGCCGCCTCGTCGCCCAGCTCGAACACGTTGGAAATGTTGTCCGGGCAGTCGTCCCAAACCGCCGGGGCGCCGGGCTCGAACGCCGCCGCGGTTTCGACCACCGCCGGCAGGGGCTCGTATGCGACCGAAATCAATTCGGCGGCGTCCTTGGCCTGGTTCAGGGTTTCGCCGACCACATAGGCGATCTGGTCGCCGACAAAGCGGACCCTATCGCCCACCAGACCGGGATGGGGATTCTGGTACATGGGCGACCCATCGGGGCGTTTTCGGGGGATCTTGCAACTGGTTGTGCCGAGCCCGTCGGCCTGGATGTCCGCGCTGGTAAAGACGCCCAATATGCCGGGCGCCGCTTGCGCCGCCGATACATCGACCGAATTTATCCGCGCATGGGCGTGTGACGACCGCAGGACATAGCCATAGGCCTGGTTGGGCAGGGAAAAATCGCTGATAAACCGCCCTTCGCCCCGGAGCAGACGCGGATCTTCCGTACGCGGTACCGACTGACCAAAGCCAAATTGTCCCACTGATAGTCCCCTTGCCCCGGATTATTAAGTCCTGAGCATGGTGCCTGTTGAGACGGTACGAAACAAGTTCGTTGGGGCGGGGTTTTGGTGCAGAATACGCCATCACAACCACAGCGCAGAGCGCCGCCAACAGGGAGAAGCAGCATGGGTGAAGGTAAAGCGGGTAACTGGATTGAAGCGCCGGCGGCGAATGTCGGTGACGCCATGATCGCGGCGTTGTCGGCCGGCGGCGTCGATCATCTGTTTTTTACGTCCGGCTCCGAAATCGGTTTCTTTCAGGAGGCTACCTCCAAGGCTCACGCCCAGGGCCATAATCACCCGATTCGCCTGGTCACCGTGCCCCATGAGCACGCCAATCTGAATGCCGCCCTTGGCTTTGCGGCGGTCAGCGGCCGCCCGGCCATCACGGCGGCCCATGTGGATGTGGGCACGCAGCATTATGGCGGCGCGGTGCATACGGCGTATCGCAGCGGGCTTCCCGTGATCATGACCTCGGGCTTCCCGCCGACGGCCTATGCCGGAACCGCGAAAGGCGGACGCGATGAAGGCGGCCATCTGTGGATGCAGGAAACCTATGACCAGAACGGTATCGTGCGGAACTACACCAAGTGGGATCACCGTCTGACCACCCAGGACAACCCGGGCATGATGATCAGCCGGGCGATCCAGGTAACGCGGTCGGAACCCTGCGGGCCGGTCTATCTCACTTTCCCC
>CALGIA010000546.1 GCA_937916005.1 uncultured Rhodospirillaceae bacterium | reverse complement strand
CCGCCAGCGAAAATTCCAACGCACCGAACATATTGCAGGAATCGGTGACGCCCACGGCGGGCATGGCATCGCCCCGGCACAGCTTGATAAGGTCGGCGATCTTGATCGCGCCCTCTGACAGGGAATAGGCCGTATGGACCCTGAGATGAACGAAATCAGCGTGGCTCATGGGGGAATTCTAGATCAAAGTTATGGACCCGCACAGGATTTCATATCGCACCCCGAATCGACAGAGGAATCGCCATTGTTTCAGTATGAAATACGGGTTTCGGTATGAAATATAGCGCGCTGGATACGGAAATTAACCCAGACATTCCATGTTGGAGCGACCGGGTAACACCTGAAACCTCAAGAAACGTGAAGCTCCTCCAACAGCGCCTTCGCCTCTTTTAGATCAGCGGTATCGAACCCCTCGGTGAACCAACCGTAGATCGGGGTCAGAAGGTCGCGCGCCGCGCTGGTCTTGCCCTGAGAGCGCCAGAGGCGGGCAAGATGAATTGCCGCGCGCAGCTCCCACGACTTGGCCTCCTGGTCACGGGCGAGGTCGATGGCATCGCGGTAACTTTGCTCCGCCTCGTCTTCTCGGGGTGGGTCCTGGGCGAGCAATGCATCGCCCCTGGTCCAAAGCACCTCGCAGGCATTGAACCGCGCGCCCATCTCCGTGACCAGGTCAAGTGCTTCGTTCACCGTTTCCAATGCCTCCTCGACGCGGCCAGCCGCGATGCAGGCGTCAGCAAAAAGTGCCAAATTCCCCGGCAACAATGCGGTATAGGCAACCTTCCTTGCGACAGAGATACCCTCGCTGATTTCGGCAACGCCCTCCTCTCCGCGGCCTTGGCGCGTCAACGCCCAACCATGGTTAACCCGGCCGAACGCCATGGACTGCGCGAAACCGTGCTTTCTGCCAAGCGCCACGGCTTCTTCAGACCAGGCCAGGCCGATTTCGAGATCACCGCGGAACAAGGGAACAAAGCCACCATAAATAAGTGCCGCGCTGAGGTTGATCGGTTGCTGTTCGCGCGCGACCGCGATCGCCTCTCGCGCCCATTTATATGCCCGCTCGGGGTGACCAAGCGCGAGATGTATAAGCGCGACGTGGAAACGATGGGCGACGCCGAATTCCAGCATATGGGTAAAGGCGAGGGAAGCGTGCGCGCTAGGGTCATAAAGCCGGGCCACGCGCTCGTAACAGTGCAGGGCGGCGGCCAACCGACCGGAGTGCATATGTGTGCTACCGACGGCAAAATTGGCGACCAGCATGTGGGCTGAATCTTCTGATGACTCGGCGAGCCGCATCAATTCCTGGGCCTCGATTTGTGCCCGGTCTAACTGGCACTGCGACCAATGGGTCTGGCAAAGGCTGAACAAGACGGGAAACAACCACGGCGAATCGGGATCGTCGCGACATACCTCGTAGGCGCGCGCGAACGCGGCCTCCGTGTCGGTGTACCCAAGACCCCTGCTCGCCTTGTTCGCGAGGCCGAGCACCGCATAGAGAGCTGTCTCCAGCTTCTTGCGCGCCGGCCCTTGAGCCAGGTCTTCGATGATCACCAGACCTCGCGTCACGTGGGCGATGGCCTCAGCCATGGCGGAAGCGCGGAACGCCGCCTGACCGGCCTTTAGCCAGTAACTCGCCGCCGGCTCAGCCTGTCCTCCTTCTGTGAAATGGTGGGCGAGCAAATCGGGCTCGCTCGAAGCGGTCTCCGGGAATTTCTCTTCCAGCGTTCGGGCAATGCGCGCGTGCAGATCTGTCCGGCGGCGGCGCAGCAATGAGTCGTAGGCGGCATCCTGCACCAGGGCGTGCTTGAATGTATAGTTGGCTTCATCGCCGACGCCGCGGCGGAAAGCCAGCCCTGATTCGACCAGCCGGTCGAGCGCGGCAGCCAACGCTTCGTCCGCCAACGGTACAACAGAGGCCAGGAGTTCGTGGCCGAACTCACGACCGATTACAGAACCGACCTGGGCTACTTCCCGAGCCGGACCCAGCCGGTCGAGCCGCGCCATCAGGGAATCCTTGAGGGTCGCCGGAACCTCGATCGAATCCAGGGAACCGGCCAGCGCATAACCGTCGCCGTCAGCGTGCACAATCTCCGACTCCAGAACCATTTTAGTCAGCTCCTCGACGAATAGCGGGACCCCGTCGGTCCGTTCGACGATTTGCCGGATCAATTCCGCCGGCAGCGCGCGCCCTTCCGAAACGCGCCCGGCCATTGCCTCGCAATCGCGCCGCCCCAGCCGACTGAGCGTCAGGAATGTGGTATGCGCCTGCCCGGTCCAGGGCGCGATGAATTCCGGACGGGCGGTAACCACCATTGTCACGCGAACCGCTCGAACCCGGTCTATGACTCTGTCCAGCAATTCCAGCGATGTCGGATCAGCCCAGTGCGCGTCCTCGAAGATGAACAAAACCGGCCGGATTTGGGCGAGGACTTCCACCTGATCCGTCAAGGTCTCCAGCATGCGCTCTTTTCTCTGACGGGGGTCCAATCCAAGTTCGGGATAGCGGTCGCCGGTGGGAAGAGAAAGAAAATCGGCGAACAACGATATTGTCTCGGGCACGGGCGGACCCGACGCGTTCAGCAGGGTTGCCAGCTTTTCGAGCTTGGTCTCGGAACTGTCCTCACGAGCGAAGCCCGCCGCCCGTTCGAGCCGGTCAATTATGGGATAGAGCACGCTGTTGGTGTGATGAGGCGAGCACTGATAACGCAATCGGAAATGGGGCTCATCAGTGATGTGCTCGCTCAGAGTGTCTACAATGCGTGACTTTCCGATGCCGGCCTCGCCGGACAGCAGAACGACCTGTCCTTCGCCACCGCTCGCAAGCTGCCAGCGTCTGAGAATCAGTCCGACTTCTTCCTCGCGGCCCGTCAGCGGCGTTAACCGGCCGGCATGCGCTGCCTCGAACCGGGTCTCGGCCTGGCCCTGTCCGGTAACACGCCAGGCACGCACGGGAGCGGCGAAGCCCTTGAGGTCCCGCTTACCCATGTCCGTGGTTTCGTATAATCCGCCGACCAGGGCGTAGGTTTCCTGAGAAATGACGATCGCATTGGGTTCGGCGAGTTCCTGAAGACGGGCGGCAAGATTAGGCGCCTCGCCGACGACATTGGCTTCCTCCGATGCGCCTTCGCCGACGATATCGCCCACGGCTACGGTCCCGGTCGACACGCCGATGCGTACCTCGAGGTCGCGCTGGAGCACTCCCACGGCTTCGACGATCCCGAGCGCGGAATTGATTGCGCGTTCGGCGTCATCCTCGTGTGCCCGGGGGTAGCCGAAATAGGCGTAAACCCCGTCGCCCATGAACTTCGCGACGTAACCGCCATAGCGCGCGATCACTTTTGAGCAGGCGTCCTGATAGGCACGGAGCACATCACGCATGTCCTCGGGATCGAGCCGTGTCGAAAGTGCCGTGGATCCGACCAGGTCGCAGAACAGGACGGTAAGTTGGCGGCGCTCGGCCTCTTGAGACTGAACATCGGACTTGGCTACCGTCTCGGCCAGCGTCACCGGAACGGATGGCTCATGGAAACTCTCGATTGCCCTGAGAAGCTTCTTTCGATGGCCTAGCGACAGACCAAGCTCCCGGAGTTCATTGTCCGTCAGATCGGGAAGAACTTCAAATTCAAGGTCGTTTTCAGCGAATACCCGCGCGTACTGGCCGAGGCCAAGTCCGTCGAGCCATTGCGCGATATCATCGGCCATGGAGACCGTTCCCTCCCACACGCGCGTCACGGTTGGAAGTCTATGCGGTGCGGGAGCGTGAGTCCATCAGCGCGAATTGTCGCCTTCGGGTCAAACCCGGGCACCCGAGAATCGGCTGCACCCCGGCGCCGGCCGCCGCCAGCGAAAATTCCAACGCACCGAACATATTCCAGAAATCGGTGACGCCCACGGCGGGCATGGCATTGCCCCGGCACAGAATGCCTCAGTGGGAAATGTGTGCCTCTGAATGCACAAAACAGACCCGGCCCGGTCTTGTACGTGCGCCGCACACGCCACAAATTGGCTGTTCACGTTGCGGGGAAGGTTGGCCTATCATACGTGAGGGATCGGCGCGGGGAGCATGCGCCGCGCGAATCATGCGGTCGGGAGGTCGAGAAATGTCGGACAAATCGGAGACCGGGGCGCCCGAATACCGCAGCGTGCTGGCGCGCCTGCGCGCCCATGCCGAGCGCATACCCGACAAGATCTGCCTGCAGTCCATCGATCAGGACAGCGCGATCACCTGGAAAGGGCTTTATGACGCGTGCAATCAGGTCGCCGGCGCGCTGGCCGCGCGCGGGATAAAAGCCAACGACCGTGTCGTGGTGCTGACCAACAATTCGCTCGAAAACCTGATCCTGTATTTCGGCGTTCAGCGCTATGGCGCGACGTTCTGCACCGTCAATGTCGAGATCAATCAGGAACATTTGCGTGAGATCGTGACCCGGCTCGACCCGAAACTGGTACTTTGGCACGATGCGCTGGATCCCGACAGGCTGGACATCGGCTCGCACGGCGAGTGGGCGTCGTTCGGGACATGGGGCGATGCGGATGAGGGCGGATTCTTCGCCGAAGTGGCCGGCTATCCGAAAACGCCCGAGGTGCCGGAGGTGTGCGGGCCCGAGGATATCAGCGTTATCTGCTTCACCTCGGGCACCTCCGACAAGCCAAAAGGCGTAATGCACAGCTTCTCCAACTATCTGCTGATCGGCGAGCAGACCAAATATCTGTGGGGGCTGGAAGAGAGCGACCGGGTGCTGGAATACCGCTCATTCAGCTGGTCGTCCTCGCACCAGATATGCCTTAACCCGACGCTGGCCGCCGGCAATACTCTGATTTTCGCGCAAAAATACTCTCAGAGCCGCTTTTTCGACTGGGTCCGGGACTTCCAGCCCACCGTCGTCATCGGCATTCCGACGGTGGTCTCCATGCTGCTCAACCGGCCCAAGGATGCGAACGACGAGCTGCTGCGTTCGCTCCGCTTCATGAGTTGCAGCACCTCGCCGCTGCTGGGCGACCAGCACCTCGAATTCGAGGAGCGCTATGGCATAAAGCTGATCCAGCATTACGGTATGTCGGAAGGTGGCACCGTGGCCGGCAATCACTTCGCGCGCCGGCGAATCGGCAGCGTCGGCAATCCCGGCATGCTGCAGAACCTCGCCATTATCGACGACGAGGGCAACGCGCTGCCCACCGGCCGGGAGGGCGAGATCGAGATCGGCGGACCGCAGAACGCCTTCGGCTATCTGATGGAGGACGGCAGTGTGGAGCGCGTGCGCGGCCAGCGCCTGCGTACCGGCGATATCGGGCACCTCGACGAGGACGGCTATCTCACCATCACCGGGCGCGCCAAGGACCTCGTCATCCGCGGCGGCGTCAACATCGCACCGCTGGAGATCGACAACGCCATCATGCGCCATCCCGATGTCTTCGAAGTCTCCACCGTCGGCGTACCCGACGCGATATACGGCGAGGAACTGGTCAGCTACATCGTCGCCAGACCCGGCGCGACGCTGACCGAAGCCGCGCTCGCCGCCCATTGCGCGGAGGTGCTTCCCGCCTTCAAGCGGCCGAAGGCGCTTATCCTCACCGACGCCATCGCCAGGAATGACCGCGGCAAGATCGACCGCCGCGCCATGGCCGAGCGCTGGCAAGAGGCGCAGGCCGGGGGCTAGCGCATTGGTCCTGCCTGGATAACCCTGGCGTCGCTTTCGGTTCGATTTATCAATTTTCCGCCTCGGGAATCAATAATTCCACCCGCAGGCCGCCAAGGCTTGCTTCGCCCAGTTCCAGGCTTCCTTCATAGAGGCCGGCGATCTCCTGGACGATGGCCAGGCCGAGCCCGCTGCCGGGGACGGATTCATCCAGACGCGCGCCCCGGCGCAGAGCCTCGCGCCGCTGATCCTCCGGCAGGCCGTCGCCATCGTCCTCGACGACAATGCGCAGATTCCGGCCCTGACGCCCGATATCTATCCGCACCCGCTTGTGGGCCCATTTGCAGGCGTTATCGACCACGTTGCCGACCATTTCCTCAAGATCCTGACGGTCCCCTCGAAAGACCGCGCCATCAATGCCCTCGACCGCTATCGAGATGTCGCGCGCGGCGTAAATTCGCACCAGCGTTCTGCGCAAATCCTCGACCACGGGCGATACATCGCTGCGCGCCCCGATCACATTCGCCGTCGCCGCCGCCCGGGCGCGGGCCAGATGATGATCGACCTGCCGGGTCATGATTTCCGCCTGACGCCGCACCGTCTCGGCCAGGGGGCTTTGATCCCGCCCGGCCTCGTTTGAAATCACCGACAAGGGCGTCTTCAGCGCATGGGCGAGATTGCCGACATGTGTGCGGGCGTGTTCAACCACGCGCCCGATCTGCCCGACCAGGGCATTGAGCTCATTGGCGAGAGGCGCGACCTCCAAAGCGAAATCGCCGTCGAGGCGCTCGGCCCGCCCGGTCCGGATTTCCACCAGCCCGGCCCGCAGCCGGTCCAGCGGCCTGAGACCGAACTTCACCTGCAGGGCGACCGCGATCATCAGCCCGAGCCACAGGGCGGACAGCGAGATACCGAGCAGAACATTGAACGGCCGGGTTTCCAGTTCATGTTCCGCGAGATCGGCGGCGACCGCGAACTGAAAATCATGATCCACGCCGGGCAGCATGATATTCCGCGTCACCACCCGAAGCGCCTGATTTTGCGGTCCGGCAATGTCATAGGATTGAGACGCCGCCGACCCGCCCCCGGACCGGGTCGCGAGGGATTGATCCCAGAGGGATTTCGAGCGCGTGGAATCTTCCCCATCCCCCCGGCTCCTGATCTGCCAATACCATCCGGAGAAAGGCTGTTCAAAGCGCGGCTCCCCCGGCCCGCGCCTCAGGATGATCTTGCCGGAGCTGTCGATCTCGGTCACGGCAATGAGGGATTCCAGCATCACCCCCATGCGCCGGTCAAAACTACGTTCCACATGATCGTCGAACAGGGCGGCCAGCAGGTAGCCGCTCACCGCCAGCGCCGCGCCGATCCAGATCGCCGCGCCCGCCACCAGCCGAAAGGCGATGGAGTTAGTCTTCATCAGCTATCCTGAGCCGGTATCCAAGCCCCCGAACGGTTTCGATGGCATCGATACTGAGCTTGCGGCGGATACGGCCCACGAAGACCTCGATGGTATTGGAATCCAGATCGAAATCCTGGTCATAGACATGCTCGGTCAATTCGGTTCGCGAAATGACCTTGCCCGCGTGATGGGCCATGTAGGATATCAACTTGTATTCGTGACCGGTAAGCTTGACCGCGGAGCCGTCGACGGTCACACGGGCCGACGACGTGTCGATGGACAGGGACCCGAATGTCATGATCGGGCTGGCATTTCCCGAGGCGCGGCGGATCAGGGCGCGGATGCGGGCCAGGACCTCTTCGAGCTGGAACGGCTTGGTGACATAATCATCGGCGCCCGCATCGAACCCCGCGACCTTTTCACGCCATTGGTCCCGCACTGTGAGAATCAGCACCGGCATGTCGCGCCCGGCGCGGCGCCATCTCTCCAATACGGTGATGCCGTCGATTTTGGGCAGGCCCAGATCCAGCACCACCGCGTCATAGGGTTCGGTATCGCCCAGGAAGTGACCTTCCTCGCCATCATGGGCCACATCGACCACGTAGTCGGCTTCGATCAGCGCGTCGGCGATCTGGCGCGCCAGATCGGGGTCATCCTCCACCACCAGCACTCTCATCGTCCGCGCCCCTTCACGCCAAGAATTCGACCCGACTGTCCATCAACCGCGATATCGGCAACCCGGCCCTGCGGATCGAGAACCTTGAGATAATAGACGAAACGGCGGCCATCCCGAACCAGATCCGCATCAAGCACCTTGCCGGGGAAATTTCGGCTCACCCTGCTCATGATCTCGCCAAGGGGCAAAACACGGCCTTCGCGCAGCGCGCGCCGGGCGCGGTCCTGGCCCGACGACTGGCCGGCCGGGCCTTCCTCATAGAATGATTTGGGCCTGGGTTCATTACGCCGCCGATTGTCGCGCCGCCCCCGCCCATTCCGCCCACCGCGCTTACGTTCATGATCCGCCAATGCGATAGGGGGCGCGACCGCCAAACCGGTCGCGATGATAGCCAGGAAACCTGTGAGAAATTTACGCCGACGCATGTGCTTTACATATCCGAATTTGTCTGAACCCCGGATGAACGAGCCGTTCAGATCCACGTCAGGCTCCATTGGCCATAGTCATCACCGTTGCTGAACACCAACCCAAATGGAGACGGAAAATGACCATCAAATCATTCATCATCGCCGCCGCGACCGGATTGAGCCTGCTGGCCGCGCTGCCCGCATCGGCGCATCAGAACGCAACGCCGAAAGTACAAACGGTTAACCACTATAAACACGGCTACGGGGATCGGCAGTATATTCCGTTGCGTCAGATCTTCCGCATCCTGAGCGCCGTGGAACGCCGGGAAACGCGCCAGAGCCATGGACGGCGTCACTATGGTCACGACCGCAGCTATCGCAGCTATCGTCATCACGGGCGTCACGACCGGCGTCGCAGCTACTAGGGGCGCTCTGGTGTCGGGGCCGCCGGGGAGGGGCTCCGGCGGTCCCGTTACTGCTCGACCACCATTCCGTCCTGCAATTCCAGGACCCGGTCCATGCGCGCGGCAAGGGCGGTGTTGTGGGTCGCAATCAGGGCGGCGACGCCGGTCTCACGGACAATGAGCAGAAGTGAGTTGAAAACAGCGTCGGCGGTATGTTGATCAAGATTTCCCGTCGGCTCATCGGCGATCAGCACGCTGGGCGCATTGGCCAGGGCCCTTGCGACGGCGACGCGCTGTTGTTCGCCGCCGGACAATCGCGCCGGACGATGGCTGGCCCGTGCCTCAAGCCCGACCATGGCCAGCAGTTCACGGGCCCGCCCCGCGGCTTCGCGCTTGGCGAGGCCGGCAATCATCTGTGGCAGCATGACGTTTTCCAGCGCCGAAAACTCGGGCAGCAGATGGTGATATTGATAGACAAATCCCAACCGGTGGCGCCGCATCTCGGTCCGGGCGTCATCGCCAAGCCCGTCGCAGGATTGCCCCGCGATCAACACGTCGCCGGTGGTCGGACGTTCCAGCAGTCCGGCGATTTGCAACAGGGTCGATTTCCCCGCGCCCGACGGCCCCGTCAGCGCGACGATCTGTCCCGGCTCGATCACCAGGGAAACCTCGCGCAGGATTTCCAGCGACGCGCCGCCCTGCATGAACGTGCGGCCGATCTGGGCAAGGGCGATGGCCGGGTTGCTCGCCGGGTTACTCATAGCGCAGGGCCTCGACCGGGTCGAGCCTGGCCGCGCGCCATGCCGGATACAGCGTCGCCGTCAGACACAGGAACAGCGACATCCCCACCACGCTGACCACGTCGAAGGTTTCGACCTTGGCCGGAAGCTGGGACAGGAAATAAATTTCGGCGGCGAAGAGTTCCGTGTTGGTCAGGCCTTCGAGCCATTGACGGATGGTCTCTATGTTGGAGGCAAGGGTCAGTCCGATGACAAAGCCGAGCAGCGTGCCGATGACCCCGACCGACGCGCCGGCCAGCAAAAAGATGCGCATCACCATGCCGCGGGTCGCGCCCATGGTGCGCAGGATTGCGATATCGCGCCCCTTGTCCTTGACCAGCATGATCATGCCCGAAACGATGTTGAAGGCGGCCACAAGGATGATCAGCGTCAGGATCAGGAACATCACGTTGCGCTCGACCCGCAGCGCGTTGAACAGCGCCGCATTGGCATGGCGCCAATCCACCAGCCGGACCGCGCGCCCGGCGGCCCGTGGGAGTTCAAGACGCACCGCGTCGGTCCGGTCCGGATTATTGACCATCACTTCCAGCCCGGAAACCTGCCGCCCCGTCTGGAAATAAAGCTGCGCCGCCTTCAGGGGCATATACACGAATGAATTGTCATATTCATACATGCCGACCTGAAACACGCCGGCAACCCTGTAGGTCTTCACGCGCGGCAATGACCCAAAGGCCGTGGGTTTGCTCTGGGCCGATATCAAGCGCAGCTTGGAGCCAGGGCTGAGCCCGTGGCGCTGTGCAAAACGGCTACCCACCAGAACCGAATCCATGCCCTTGAAATCGGCCAGCGAGCCGGCGCGGATATTGCTTGAAATCACGCGCCTTGCCGCCAGGTCCTCGGGCCGCATGCCGCGCACCAGGGCGCCGCCGGAAACCCCGTTGGCGGTCGCCATCACCTGGCCTTCCACCATGGGCGTGACCGAGACCACGTTGTCGAGTTTTTTCAGCCGGCCGGCCAGATCGTCATAATTGGACAGATTGCCACGGGCCGCCGAATACACCGTGAGATGACCATTGAGGCCAAGAATTCGACCCATCATCTCGGCCCGAAAGCCATTCATCACCGACATCACGACGATCAGCGTCGCCACGCCCAGCGCGATGCCGGCCAGGGAAAACCCCGCAATGACGGATACGAATCCTTCTTCGCGGCGCGCGCGCAGATAGCGCAGCGCCACCATCCGTTCAAAGCGGGAAAAGATCATTCGGCCAGCCGCGCCGGCGCGGCCCCGGCAACCAGCCGCGCTAGCGCGGATTCGGCCGACAGCTCCTCACGCTCGCCGGTCGCCCGGCGCTTCAATTCGACCATGCCGGATTTCACGCCGCGCGGACCAACCACGACCTGCCAGGGAATGCCGATCAGATCCATGTCGGCGAACTTGCCGCCGGCTCTCATATCCCGGTCGTCATAAAGCGCCCCCGCCCCGACGTCGCCGAGCTTGGCGTAGAGATCGTCGCACACGCCGTCACATCCTGCGTCGCCCGACTTCAGATTGATGATGCCCACATGATAGGGCGCAACGCTGTCGGGCCAGATGATCCCATTGTCATCGTGATGCGCCTCGATCAGCGCGCCGACCAGCCGGGACACTCCAATGCCATAGGACCCCATTTCCACATGAACCGGTTCGTCATTGGGACCGGCGACAACGGCGTTCATGGCGACAGAATATTTGGTCCCGAAATAGAATATATGCCCGACCTCGATGCCGCGCGCGACCACCAGATCATCCCCCAGGATCTTCTCGATTTCCGGATCTCGTTTTTCATCGGTGGCGGCGTAGTAACCGGTCAGCGAAGAGACGATGGCGTCCAGATCGCTGTCGGCATTCAGATCCAGCGTGTTCGCATCGAACCGGGCGAGATCCTTGTGACAGGCGATTTCGCTTTCGCCGGTGTCGGCCTGGACCAGGAATTCGTGGCTGAGATCGCCGCCGATGGGGCCGGTGTCGGCGCGCATGGGAATGCCGCGCAACCCCATGCGGGCAAAGGTGCGCAGATAGGCGACGAACATCTTGTTATAGGATTGCCGCGCGCCCTCATAATCCAGATCGAAAGAATAGCAATCCTTCATCAGGAATTCGCGGCCGCGCATGATGCCGAACCGTGGCCGGACCTCATCGCGGAATTTCCATTGAATATGGTACAGCATCTGGGGCAATTCCCGATAG
>CALGIA010000545.1 GCA_937916005.1 uncultured Rhodospirillaceae bacterium | reverse complement strand
GGTGCGGTTCAAATTCATCAACGAGACCATGATGACCCATCCCATGCATCTGCATGGCATGTGGACGATCCTCGATAACGGGTCGAAAAAATGGAACCCCATCAAGCATGTGGTCAGCGTGGCCCCGGGAACCACGGTCTATACCGAGACCGAAGTCGACGCGCCCGGCAAGTGGGCTTTCCACTGCCATCTGATCTACCATATGGCGACCGGCATGTTCCGCGAGGTGATCGTCGAAGGCGGGCCGAATGCGAAACAAGCCAAGGTCGGGGGGTGAGACCATGAATAAAATCACACAAAGCCTGTCCATGCTCTCCCTTCTCTCGGGGATCGTCTTCGCGTCCATCGTTGGCGCACCGGCCCATGCCGAAAAACTTGATGAACAGCTGTTTACCCTGGTCAAGATCGACCAGTTCGAATACCGCGCCCAGGACGGCAACGATCTGTTGTCGTGGGAAGGACAGGGCCGCATCGGCAACGATGAACACAGGCTCGCCCTGAAAACCGAGGGCGAATATGTCCGCAATGAAAACAAATTCGAGGGAGCGGAGGTGCAACTTCTGTACCAGCGCCCGATCTCGAATTTCTTCGATGCCCAGATCGGCGTGCGGCAGGATATCAAGCCCAACCCGTCCCGCACCTTCGGCGTGATCGGCATCAACGGCCTGGCGCCCCAATGGTTCGAGACCGATGCCAGCTTCTTTGTCAGCAACAAGGGAGATGCCTCTGCTCGCCTGGGACTGGAATACGACATCCTGTTCACGCAACGGCTCGTGCTGGAGCCTTCCGCGGAAATCAACGTCGCTTTCTCCGACGACGAACCGACCGGCGTGGGCTCTGGTCTCAGTAATGTGGAGCTGGGACTGCGGCTGCGTTATGAAATCGAACGGGAATTCGCACCCTATATCGGCGTGAACTGGGAACGAAAGCTCGGCCGGACATCGGATTTCGCGCGCGAGGAAGGCGGGGATGACAACGTCTTCTCCATCGTCGCCGGCATCCGGGTCTTTTTCTGATCGAGTCTGAAGCCGGGCGGATTTACTATCCGTCCGGCCTTCGATCCTTGAATTTCGGCATCGGTTTTGGGTACCATTTCTAGAAAATATCCTTCAGCTTGTCATACAGATAGAAGCCGATCTTGCGTGATCCCGTCGGGCGGGTGTGGACCGCATCGGTAAAATCAGCCGCCGTCAAATCGATCTCTCCGGCCAGATCGATGCAGATTTCCCTGATGTCGCGGCAAACGCGCAGGGTCGCCGCGTTGAACAGAGTCTGGATCAGACGATCCTTGAGCGCGTTCAGACTGGTCGCGTAATTTTTGCCGTCGATCGTAAAGGCGTCGCCCCGGCGCTGGGTTATGAATATGGGCCGTGCGCCCCATTCCCGCGTCTTCGACGCAAGCGCCGTCAGCCGCGCGGCGTATTTGCCGATCCGGACATCATGGGAAGCGGCGTCAAACACGGGTTTCCCTTCGATCGGCCGGATGTCTGGCGGATTCTTGAGGTAAACCAGACGCGCGCTTCTCGCCCGGACCATTCCGCGCAGGGTCCGGAACGCGCTGTTCAGGGCGCTTTTGTTGCTGACATATCGTTGAAATCTCCGCCAGCGGGTTTTCGGCGTGATGGTGTCGTAGCGCGAATGCTCCTCGACCTGGACGTCGTTGATCCCCACATAAAACAGCACGAATTTGGGTTTAAGGTCCGGCACGTGGGGAAACCAAAGCTCGAAACTGTTCAAATGACCGACCGTCGAATGGCCGTCGATGCCGGCATTGGCGATCACCACGGTGCGCCCGGCTGCCGCAAAGCGCTGCTGCAGCACGGCGGTCCATGTCTGGCTGTCGTCCACGTAAAGTTCGTTGGTGGTGCTGCCGCCGACCGCCAGCACGTCGATATGGCCGGGTGATTCATGTGCGCCGCGCAGACCCCACTGGTCACGGCGATAAATGGCGATGAAGCTGTTTTTTCCCGAATCGGTAACATCATGACGCAATTCCACATTGCGCGGGATGTGGAGCGTGCCGAAGCCGCTGGCGGAAAACCAGCCGCCGAAGATAGCCTCGATTGCCAGCAAGCCGACGGCCAGGATCAATATATTCCAGCCGATCACGGAAAATAAGCGGGAAACCCGACGCCCCATCAAACCTTGAACCGGTCCAGCACCCGGCCGAAACGCCAGCGGTGGAGCTTCACGTCCTTGTATATGCCGGCCTTGTAAAACGGCTCATTTTCGAACAGCGCGCGGCCCGCCTCGAGATCCGGCAGATCCAGCAAAAGGACGCTGCCGATTGAGTCCGTTCCGGCATCGTTGAGCAGGGGACCGCGTACCATGACCGTGTCGGCGTGGCCGTTGAGATAGGCTTCGTGGGCGGCGCGGTGTTCGGTGCGCTTGGCCATTCCGCCGGGATGATCGATCCCATAAAACATCGCCTGGATGTTGCCTTCCTTGCGCGGACAGTCGCGCCAGGTGGTGGGAATGGACGCCTTCCAACGATGAATTTCCCAGCGCTTCTGGGCCCCGCCGGTCACATAGGGCTCATCGGCGACATGTTTTTCAGCCGCCGCCCGGTCGGGCAGATCGATCAGCCGCAGGCTGCCCAGATCGGCGGATTCGTCGTCGGTGACAAAGGGCCCGGCGAACAGGGTGCGGTCGTCGAACGCCTCCAGATAAGCCAGATGCGCCGCCCGGTGTTGGTCCCGCAGAGCGGCGGAATTCGGTTCGTCATGTATCAGGATGGAAAAAAGCATGGCGCCCCCGGCTGGCTGGAAATTTATGCAGCGCACCCGTTTTAGGAGCGGAATGCGCCGGGCGTCAAGGCTCAGGCGACACGCACCGGCGTTCCCAGCTCGTCACGGAGGAATTCACCGAGCATTCGGAATTCATCGCCGCGTCGGGACGTGTTGCGCCATACGAGGGCGATCCGGCGGGACGCCCTGGGGCTTGAGAACGGTCTGAAATCCAATTTGAGCCCGCGCAGGATACCGGCATCAATCGCCATTTTGGGAAGCACCGTAATGCCGAGCCCATTATCGACCATCTGCACCAGGGTATGTAGGCTGGTCGCCTGAAAATTGCCGGCATGCACTCTGCCGCCCGAATTTCCGCCCGAATTTCCCATGGCCAGAATTTGATCCGTCAGACAATTACCTTCTTCCAGCGCCAACAAGCCATCCCGGTCCAGCCGGGCGGGCGTCATGGTTTCAAACTTGCCCATATCGTGACCACGGGGGAATACGGCCATGAAAGTATCCGAGGCGAACTCGAATGTTTCGATTTTTTCGGCCTTGTAGGGCAATGCCATGAGCACCAGTTCCAGCGCGCCGTCCGCCAGTTTCCGAAGCAGAGGCCCGGTCTGTTCTTCACGTAAATACAGCCTCAAGTCGGGATAACGGTGCCGAAGACCAGGAAATGCCCGCGGCAGCAGAAAAGGGCCGATGGTGGGAATCACGCCCATTCGAAGATCGCCCGTCAGGGGCGCGCCCGCGTGCTTCACCATGTCTGTCAGATCGTCGAGCCTGGCCAGCACCTCCCTGGCCTTGCCCACCATCTCCCCCCCCAGCGGGGTCAGCATGACGGAACGCTTGGTCCGTTCAAAAAGTGAGGCGCCAAGGATGGATTCCAGTTCCTTGATGCTGGCGCTCAGAGACGATTGGGTGACCAGGCAAGCCTCCGCCGCACGGCTGAAATGGCAATGCTCGGCCAAGCTTAGAAAATGATGAAGCTGACGAAGAGTGGGTTCGGCTTGAATTGGATGTTTCCATTAACAAATCGTTTCTACCACTTACTATCATTAATATTACTCATTTTATAAATTATTTCAATCTCTCTATATTCCCTTCACGAGACGAGTTCAACCAACTTACCGAAGGAGAAGAACATGAATACCCAAACAGTCCCCAACATCACTTTCAAGACCAGAGTCCGCAATGACGCCATCGACGGCGCCAACCCGTTCGAGTGGCGAGACCTGACCAGCGACGAAATTTTCAAAGGCAAGCGGGTCGTCCTGTTTTCCTTGCCCGGGGCGTTCACGCCCACATGTTCGACCAGCCACTTGCCGCGCTATGAGGAACTTTATGACGCGTTCCGCGCGCAGGGAATCGACCAGATCGTCTGCCTATCCGTGAACGACGCCTTCGTGATGTATCAATGGGGCAAATCCCAGAACGCCAGGAACGTGTTCCTGTTGCCCGACGGCGCCGGCGATTTCACCCGCGAAATGGGGATGCTGGTGGACAAGTCAAATCTGGGGTTTGGAATGCGAAGCTGGCGCTATTCCATGCTGGTCGAGGACGGCGTGATCGTGAAAATGTTCATCGAGGATGGTTTCTCGGACAATTGTCCGACCGATCCGTTCGAGGTTTCCGATGCGGACACCATGTTGGGCTTCCTGAAAGAAAGCCGCAAGGCAGCCTGACGCCACACAGGATGGCGGTTCTCAAAGCGGCGGTTTCCCGGCGGCGGTCCAAGGGCCGCCGCCGGGAAACCGCCCGTCGCCGACTAGGCGAACAGCGAAAAGCCTGACGACGGGAAAGTGTAGGCGCCGGTCGCGCTCTGGGTTAGCAGGCTCATCGCATCCAATGCAACTCCCCGCGATTCCTGATAGGTCAGATCCAGCTGCACCACCCGGGTCACCGACGAAATCGCCCCGCCCGAGTTGAGATAGGGATCGACCAGCGCATCGAAGCTGTTCGCCACATTATTGACCAGGGCTTTGGCGCCGGCCGCATCTATATTGAAGGCGGCCACCAGGGTCGCGCTGTCCAATGCAAGCGCGCCGCTGATATCGGCGGTGATTCCGGCCTGATAAAGATAGTTGAGCGTGGCGGCGCCCGCGTGTTTTGTCGATTGCTCCTGCTGCAACGCCGACAACAGCCGGGCGGACATGGGGTCGCCGGCCAGTTCCCCGCCGACCGCCGTCAAATCCTTGATCGCCGTAACCAGCGTATTGTAGCCGTCGACGAGGTCCTGCGCCGCCGCGGTCAGGGCGGTCGCGCTTTGCGCAACGGAAACGGTCGTGCTGCCGGCGGTCAGCAGATTGACGGTCAGCCCCGGCCCGATGGTGATATCCGAATTACTGGCGCTGGTCCCGGCGATGCCGTTCACGGTATAGGCTGCATCCTGCGCCGCCTGGGTCTGTGTAAGGTTTTTCCCGGCGCCGATCGCGGCGGTGGGATCGAATGCCAGCTGCGAGAGCCCGGTCATGTCGGTGTTGATTCCATCGATGTCGGTCACCGTCAGGCTGAAGCCGTTGGCCGCGCCCGTGCTGGTGGAACTGATCGCGAGATGATAATCGGCCCCGTTCTGTACGACGCTGGCGGTCACCCCGGCGTTCGCGTCGTTGATCGCGCTGGCGATACTGTTGAGCGAGCCCCCGGTAATAACGATCGCCGTCGGCGGCGATGCGCCCGGCGTGAAGCTGTTGGTCCCCGAGGTATATTCCCCGAGCTGGATCGACAGGGTGCCCGAACCGATGGACGCGGCATCGGGATCGGCGAACGCGCCGCTGACGGTAGCCTCGACCTGCGCGATCTGACCGACAACCAGATTGTAGGTTCCGGTGCTCGCCGTCGAGAGCGCGGATGCCGAGGCCACGGTCGCGGCGGAACTGGTCGCCTGAATCGAGCTGACTGAATCGGTGGTGGCGAACCCCTTGGCCGTCGCCTGGAATGCGGAGACCGCGGCCAGCAATTTTCCATAACCGGAAATCTGCACCGTATCGGCGGTGATCTGCCGCGCCAATTGCGCGCTCGCGAGGGTGAGTCTGTCGGACGGCCCCGAAGACGAATATCCCGCCGCATATTTGGCGCTGTAGCTGCTGCTTAACGCCGAATATATGGAATTATTGCTCAGCATCATGGCCTCCTTGCCAGATCCCCGTCCCAAATCCGTCTATGCCAGCAGCTTAAGTATGCTTCGCTGACTTCCGTTGGCTTGCGCGTGCATGGCCAGCCCCGCCTGCATCCGGGTTTGCTGACCGGCCAGGTCGGACATCGCGCGCGCCACGTCCAGATCGATCAGGCTGCTTCGCGCCGCCTCGGTGTTTTCCATGGAGGTGGCGATGTTCCGAGAAGCGTAATCGAGACGGTTCTGGCTGGAACCGATGCCGGCCCGCATGGTCTGAACGCTGTCAATGGCGGCGGAGATCGCGGTGTTCGCCGCATCGGCGCCCGCCTGAGACGAGATATCGAGGCCGTTGATGGACAGCCCCGCGTTCGACGAATCGACCGGCGAGACCGAGATAGTGTCACTGCCCGGGCTTGATCCCGTGCCGACCTTGATGGAGAGAGCGCCGGCCGACCCGTCGAGCAAATTGGTGGAGCCGAACGCCGTATCGGATGAAATGCGGCCGACCTCCGACGCCAGGGACTGGAACTCATCATTAATTGCCGACCGGTCGGTGGTGGAAAGCTGACCGGACCCGGCCTGCACCGACAGGGTTTTCATGCGCGTCAATATGTCGTTGATATTGGCCATCCCGCCGTCCGCGACCTGGAGCATCGACGACGCCTGCCCCGCATTGGCCTGCGCCTGCGCGAGCCCGCGGACCTCGACCCCGAGCCGCGACCCGATGGCCAGCGATGCGGCGTCGTCCCCGGCGGACGTAACGCGGCGACCGGCGGACAGCTTGGCCAGGGTCAATGACAGCCTGGCACTGGTTTGCTGCAGATTGTGATGCGCCGTATTGGCCGAAAAACTGGATCCTACGCTCAGCGACATGGTGGATACCCTTGATATTGTAATAAGTTATTGGGTTTTAAATCCATATAATGATCGTTCACATTTCTCAAACATAACTCATCATGTTTAATATAATGTTGTAT
>CALGIA010000544.1 GCA_937916005.1 uncultured Rhodospirillaceae bacterium | reverse complement strand
GAGTAATGATATGGCCCTTCAGGTCTCATTAGCGGTAGCAGCGCGGTCGGGTGACCCGCTGCGAAAGGATTTCCAATGGTGATAAAATATTTGTGTGCGGCCGTTTGTGCGGCTTCGCTGATGCTTTCCGTTGCGCCCGTCCGGTCGCAGTCGGGAGGCGATGCCATCGTCAAATCCGGTGTCAAATCGGGCGCCAGAACTGGCGAAGATCCGGTGGTTGCGCGGGTCAATGAGGCCGAAATTCATCGTTCCGACGTTGTGGCGGCGCAGCAAGCCCTACCGGCTCAGTATAGTTCAATTCCGCTATCGGCGATCTATCCGGCCCTGGTCAAACAGATGATTGCGACCATGCTGTCGGTTCAGGCTGCGCGAGCCACTGGTTTGGACAAGGAAGCCGTTGTCATGAAACGGATCGCGTCATTTGAAGCGCGAATTCTGGAAGACGCCTATTTCGAACGAATTCTGACCAAAAGGGTGACCGAAGTCGCTTTGCGGTCACGCTATAAGAAATCCAGCGAGAACGCCGGTGGGGACGAAGAGGTCCGGGCGCGCCATATTCTGGTTAAAACCAAGGCCGAAGCCGACCTCATCGTCAAGGCAATCGCCAATGGCGCTGATTTTGAAGACCTGGCGCGGAAAAAATCCACAGGTCCCTCGGGGGCCAAGGGAGGTGATCTTGGCTATTTTACTCGGGCCGCCATGGTCAAACCCTTTTCCGAGGCGGCATTTGCATTGAAACCCGGTGGCGTGACTCAGGACCCGGTCCAGACACGGTTTGGCTGGCATGTCATCAAGCTGGAAGACCGTCGTAAATCGGCGGCTCCCAGTTTTGAGGAATCGCGCGAGAAACTCCATGGCGAGATGAGCAAGGAAGTCGTTGAAGAGGTGGTTTCCGGTCTCCGCAAAAATGCCAAGATTGAGCAGTTCAACCTGGATGGCAGTCCTGTTACGCCTGCGGGCATTCGGCCGGTTCAGGGCGGCGCCCGACCGGTTCCCTGATATATCGGTAGTTGGAGAAACAAATATGGCCGATAAGCGGTCCCCCCTCGCCCCCAAGGAAATTTCCGTGTTGCCGCCCATTGCCGGCGTTCGGCTCGGTTCGGTCGCCAGCGGGATACGGTATTCCGGCCGTGCCGACCTGATGCTGGTCGAATTCGATCAGGCAGCCACGGTCGCCGGCGTGTTCACAAAATCGCAAACCGCAGCGGCGCCGATCCTGTGGTGTCGCGAGGCTTTGGGCAAGGGAAAGGCGCGCGCGCTTGTGGTCAATTCCGGCAATGCCAACGCCTTTACCGGGCGCGATGGGGAAGTCGCCGTAACGCAAACGGTGGCGGCAATCGCAAAGCTTGTCGGGTGCGCGCGGCGCGAAGTCTTTGTCTCGTCCACGGGCGTTATCGGGCAACAATTGCCGGTTGACCGGCTTACCAGCGCGCTTCCCGGGCTCCGAGGCAAGCTCAACGGGCAGGCGTGGGACGATGCGGCTGCTGCAATTATGACGACCGACACCTTTCCCAAGGTCGCGACGCGGCGTGTGAGCATTGGCGCGTGCGAGGTGACCATCAACGGCATCGCCAAGGGGTCGGGCATGATCGCGCCTGATATGGCGACCATGCTGGCATATGTGTTTACCGACGCCAAGATCCCCTCGGATGTCTTGCAGACATTGCTGGTTTCGGCCAATAACCGCTCGTTCAATTCCATTACGGTTGATGGCGACACCTCGACCAGCGATACGGTGCTCGCTTTCGCGACCGGACAGGCGCGTCATCCTAAGATCACTTCGCCGGGGGACACTGCGCTGAAGGCGTTTCGCGCCGCCTTTGACGCCATCATGATTGATCTCGCCCAGCAGATCGTTCGCGACGGCGAGGGGGCGTCCAAATTCGTCACCATTACCGTTACCGGCGCGGCATCGTCCCGGGCGGCGCGGATCATCGCCCTGACCATCGGCAATTCGCCCCTGGTCAAGACCGCGATCGCCGGCGAGGACGCCAATTGGGGCCGTGTGGTCATGGCTGTCGGCAAATCGGGCCAGCGCGCCGACCGGGATCGTCTGGCGATCAAAATGGGCGGCGTGACAATCACTGAGAATGGTCAGGTCCGCGATGATTATGACGAAGCCCCCGTTGCGGCCCATATGAAGGGCCAAGATGTTCTGATTGAAGTCGATGTCGGCATCGGCAACGGCCATGCCACGATCTGGACCTGCGATTTGACCCACGGGTATATCGATATCAATGCCGACTATCGGAGCTGATTTTCCACTGCTGCTGGTCGCCGCGGTTGCGTTGATCGACGCGGACGGCCGGGTGCTGATCGCGCAACGTCCCGAGGGAAAATCCATGGCGGGATTGTGGGAATTCCCCGGCGGCAAGGTGGCCGACCATGAAACGCCCGAGCAGGCCTTGATCCGTGAGCTGAATGAGGAACTAGGCATAGATGTCAGCGAAAATTGTCTGGCGCCGTTCACATTTGCGTCCCATGTTTATGAGAGTTTTCATCTTCTGATGCCGCTCTATCTGTGCCGGGTCTGGGATGGGTCCATCAAATCATGCGAGGGGCAGGCATTCAAATGGGTTCGCGCCAATCGCCTTTGCGATTATCCAATGCCGCCCGCCGATGAGCCGCTTTGCGCCATGTTGAGGGATTTTTTGTGACCGTAAGATCCCCTGACGGCGGCGTGCATGGCTGGATCATCGTTGCCATATCGTTTGTCGCCTTGGCGCTGACCTTCGCCGCGCGTTCATCCGTGGGCGTGTTGATGCCGGTGTGGGAACAGGAACTCGATTGGGGTCGTACGTTGACGTCAAGCGGCAGTTCCCTGGTGCTGGCGATGATGGCGGTATCCTCCCCCCTCGCGGGTAATTTGATGGATCGTTATGGGCCCAGGCCGGTCTTCGCCTGTGGGTTGGTTCTGCTGGGCGGAGCTATCCTGGCCACGTCCGCCGTCACCCAGGAATGGCAGTTCCTTGTCGTTTTCGGGCTCATTGGCGGGCTGGGTTTCGGCGCCCTGTCTCTGCCGCTGGCCTCGACCGCAATCGCCATATATTTCACCAGGAACCGGGGCCTGGCGAGCGGTATCGCCATGTCGGGCTCGACCGGCGGCCAGTTGCCGACCCTGATCCTGCTGAGCGTATTAATTACCTCGATGGGCTGGCGCGGCGCCTATGTGATCTTCGGTCTGTTGTTGTTATCGCTCGTGCCCGTGTCTCTGGCCTTGATTCCGCGCCGCCCGGACGTTCCCCCCGATCAAAGATCCGATATTGGCGGCGTTCAGGATTCTCTGTCCGGAAAGCTGAGGTATCTTAGCCGCGACCGAACTTTTCTTTTGTTGTTGGGCGCGTTTACCCTGTGTGGCTTCACCACTGCCGGGGTGGCGGATGTCCATTTTATTCCCTATGCGGTTTCGGTTGGTTTCGCGCTGACCGACGCCACTTCCGCATATGCGGTGCATGGCCTCTTTAATCTCGTGGGTCTGCTTCTGGCCGGATATTTTGCAGACTATTTGCACCGGCCGAAATTGTTGGCGTCGATTTATGTCCTGCGTGGTTTGAGCTTTGTTTTGCTGCTTTATATCTCGGCCGACATCAAGTTGATGTATCTTTTCGCGGCGATCTTCGGGTTGTTGAATTTCTCTGTGCTGCCCCTGGTCGCCAATCTGGTGGCCAGCAACATCGGCGTCCGTATTATGGGGCTGACCATGGGGCTGGTGTTTGCAGGCCATTCCCTGGGGGGGGCCATCGGGCTTGC
>CALGIA010000543.1 GCA_937916005.1 uncultured Rhodospirillaceae bacterium | reverse complement strand
CCTCGAACGCCGCTGCCGCATCATCCCAGCCCCAGCTTCTTTGGTGGACAATGGCGGCATCGCTTTGTCTCCGCCAAACATCATCGTCGCCCAACAGGCGCAGCGCCATGGCGGCGAATTTCGCATCGTCCGTGGCCACAAATCCGGTCTCGCCGTCAATAATCCTTTCGGCGACGCAGCCGATATCCTGAACCACGCACGGCACGCCGGCGGCCTGGGCCTCGCCCACCGCGAGACAGAATGTCTCACCCGGATCGCCGCGATAGAGCAGCACCCGCGCCCGGGCGAATTCTGTGATCAGATCGTCCTTGGGAATCGGATCGCGCAACACCACGCCCATATCCGCCATGGACCGGGCCTTATCCAGCACCGGAGCCATCAGGGCCGACCGGGCCGAACCATGTTCGCCATAGACCGTTGGGCCGCAAAACAGATGGAGCTGGGCCTCCCCCATTTCGGGATGTATGCGGCCGCCCCAGATATCGAGCAGCCAGTCGAGGGAGCGCATGGGGTTGGACGTAAAGACCGCGCGTGGCGGCGGCGGGGCTTTGGCTGGCGTCGCGGTGCGAAACGAGTCGCGAATGCCATAGGGGATCACTTTCCGGTCACCGCAGGGCGCCCAGCGCGGATAGCTGTCGGCATGGTATTTGCCGGAGAAAACAATCGCCGGGCGCAGTCGCCAGAGCTTTGCCAGGTAGCGCCATTTGAGCAGATAGGACGCCGGATTGTGGATCCAGAATATGGTTCGGCCCGCGCCCGGCATCAGCGGCAATAATTTGTCGCCCCGATTGGCGATATAAAGATCGCATGTTTCAGGCAGGCCGCCATCCAGGGGCGCCCAATCGACGCCGTTGCGGTTCATGGGCGCGTCGCAATTATTTCGGATTTTCACCTCATGGCCGCGTAATGCCAGCGCCTCGGCCAGCGAGACGAAAGCGGTTTCCGCACCGCCCAGCGGGCCGCCCGACAGGGAATCGCCGTCAAAACTTATACCGTCATCACACATCACGACGACTGCCACTATTCTCGGTCCAACCTGTATTATGGGGATTTGTGCATCAAACAGTATTTATAGCGCCCGCGACGATTCAATACCATGAATTGGGCCATGGATCAGGCTGCGGATTGGGCTTGCTTTCGGGGCCGGACAGAGCAATATCCAGACCATGACGACAAACACCTTCTATCTGCTTGAAGACCGGGCGCTGCTTTCCATATCGGGCGCGGACTCCCGCGAATTTCTCCAGGGGCTGATCTCCAACGATGTGGACAAGATCTCGGCCACGGCGGAAGGCGGACGCGCAATTTACGCCGCCCTGCTGACCGCCCAGGGGAAATATCTGCATGATTTCTTCGTTTTTGCCCCAGGCCCAGGGGATGATTCCCTGGTACTTGATTGCGAAAAGGCGCGGATCGACGATCTGCTGCGCCGGCTGCGCATGTACCGGCTCCGCGCCAAGGTGGAATTCGAAATTCTCGACGATTGGGCGGTCGTCGCAATCACCGGCGATGCAAGACCGGCATTGGCGCGCGGCGTGATCTATGATGATCCCCGCCATGAAGCGCTGGGTGCGCGCGCTGCCCTGAAGCTGGGCGACATGGAGGGGCTCGGCCTGACCATGGGCGCGCGGGAAGACTACGACACGCTGCGGCTGACCCATGGCATTCCCGCATCGGGCAGCGATCTGATCGCCGAAAAATCCCTCTTGATGGAAAGCGGATTCGAGGAACTCAACGGCGTCGATTTTGAAAAGGGATGCTATGTGGGCCAGGAGGTCACCGCGCGGATGAAACACCGCGCCCTGATCCGCAAACGCCTGTTCCCCGTCCTCATCGACGGCCCCGCCCCCGCAACCGGCGCGGCCATTCTGCACGGCGACATCGAAATCGGGGAAATGCGAACGTCGCGGGACGGCCGCGGTCTGGCCATGCTGCGCATCGAGACGGTGGAAGAAACGGAAAAGACCGGCGCGGCGCTGGTCGCGGGCGACGCCCGAATCCGGGTCGCTCATTAAAATTCAACTGGGGGAAATCTCATGAAAGTCGATGGCGGATGCGTTTGCGGCCATATTAAATTCGAAGCGGAAATTGATCCCACCCAGGTCGGGCTATGCAATTGCACCGACTGCCAGATTTTTTCCGGTTCGGCGTTTCGCGTCGGCGTCCCGACGCCGGAGGCCGATTTCAAACTGCTGTCCGGCGCGCTGAAGACCTATGTGAAGACGGCGGAAAGCGGCAACAAGCGCGCCCAGGCATTCTGCCCGGATTGCGGCACACATCTGTATTCCACATCGATTGAGGATGGGCCGAAAATATTCCGGCTGCGGATCGGCGCCATGAACCAGCGCAACGACCTTCCGCCCACCACACAGGGCTGGCACCGGTCGGCGCAGGCCTGGCTCTCCGGCATCGACGCGATCCCGAGCCGGGAAACACAGTAAACCGGCGCAGAATATGGTGAGGTCCGGACGCGGGATCTCGCCAACGCAGCCCCCACTGCAAGCGGCCCGGAATGCCGGGACCGGGCCCTATTTCGTGGCGGGGCCGGCGAATTTTTCATTTATCACCTTTAGGGTCAAAATCTTCTTGATTTAGCCGATCCACCTCACATATGCACCTCCAGCGAACCCAGCCATAAGGATTAAGTACTTGGACAGAAAGATCTTAGGGTGGGAGGAGTGGGTCGCGCTCCCCCTGCTGGGGATACCGGCCTTGACTGCCAAGATCGATACGGGCGCCAAGACCTCGGCCATTCATGCCTTCGCAATCGAGCCCTTCGGAGAACAGAATTCGCCCAACGTCCGGTTTGGGATTCACCCGATCCCGGACCGCCCGGAAGTGGAACTATTCTGCTCGGCGCGCCTGGTCGACCGGCGCGAGATCATCAGTTCCAACGGCGAAAAAGAGCTGCGTTACATCATCAGCACGCCGGTCCGGATCGGCGACATGGAATGGCCGATCGAGCTTACACTGACGAACCGGGACACCATGCAGAACCGGATTCTGTTGGGCCGACAGGCGATCGCCGAAACAATGATCGTGGATCCGAATAATAGGTTTCTGCAGCCTCGGCTGTCCTATGATTTATATACAGATCTCAAGAAAACCCAGCCGATCGTCCGTCCTCTGCGCATTGGGCTGCTGACACGGGAAGCGAACAACTATTCCAGCCGTCGGATCATCGAGGCGGCGGAAGCAAAGGGCCATGTCTGCGAGGTTATCAACACCTCGCGTTGCTACATGAATATCAATGCGCTGGCGCCGACGGTTCACCTCGACGGGCACGTATTGCCCCGGTTCGACGCGATAATCCCACGGATCGGCAGTTCGATCACCGCATACGGAATGGCTGTCGTGCGGCAGTTCGAACTGATGGGGTCCCTGTGCATGAACAAAGCCGGGGCAATCGGCGCATCCCGCGACAAGCTGTTCGCACACCAGATACTGGCGCAGCACAGGATCGACATGCCCATAACCGCATTCGCCCACTCGCCACGGGACACCACGGAACTCATCAACATCGTCGGCGGTGCGCCCCTTGTGGTGAAGCTGCTGGAATCGACCCAGGGTAACGGCGTGGTTCTCGGCGAGACCAAGCAGGCCGCCGAATCCGTCATCAGCGCCTTTCGGGGCCTGAAGGCCGACTTCCTTCTACAGGAGTTTATCAAGGAGGCCGCGGGCGTCGATATCCGCTGTCTGGTGATCGGCGGCAAGGTGGTCGCCGCGATGAAACGGGAGTCCCAGGACGGCGATTTCCGAGCCAATCTTCACAAGGGCGGGAAGGCGGTTCCGGTAAAAATTACCAAGATGGAACGGAAAATTGCGGTAAAATCCGCAAAGGTGATCGGGCTGAATGTCGCTGGCGTGGATTTGCTGCGGTCGAATTCGGGGCCAAAGGTGCTGGAAGTCAATTCATCCCCGGGGATACAGGGTATCGAGAGAGCGACGGGCAAGGATGTCGCCAATCTCATGATTGAATTCATCGAACAGAATGTGAAGCAGAATTCAGGCAACAAGCGCCGCCGCAAGCCGACGAAACAGATGGTCGAGAGCGTCTTCCTGCTGCCCGAGGCAACGGCCTGATCCCGTGTCGCGAGACGCGTAATTTCCCCTGATGGAAAGCGCACCCATGCCGGCAATCGAGTATTTTTTCTCCGCCCATTCCGCGTTCGCCTATCTGGGATCCGCCCGTCTGAAGGCGATCGCCGAGGCGGCCGGCGCCGGGATCATATACAAGCCCATGGATCTGCATGCGGTTCTGGAAGCGATCGGGCGGGCTGATTTCTCCGGACGGTCCAAAGCGCACAAGGCTTATTACTTCAAACGCGAGATCGACCGCTGGGCGGAATTCCGGGACGCCCCGGTGCTGGGCTATCGCCCGACCCACCACGACAATGACACAAGCCTGTCCAACGGGATGCTGATCGCGGGGCTACAGCAGGGCCTGGACATCGGTGAGTTGGCCCATGCCATGCTGGAGGGCCATTGGCGTTACGATGCGGACCTCGACAATCGCGACACGCTGGCGGCCTTGGCCGAAAAAGCCGGATTCGAGCCCGCCCCCCTGCTCGCCGCCGCCCTGTCCGAAGAAATCCAGTCCATTTACAGGGCCAACACACGCGACGCCATCAGCCGCTCGGTCTTTGGCTCGCCGACATATTTTGTCGACGGCGACATGTTCTATGGTCAGGACCGCCTGGAACTGGTTGAACGCGCCCTCGAGAAACCGTTCGACGGCGATTGGCCGATCACAAATCCGGCCCAGTGAACGGAAACCTCTCCAGGTCAGCGTAAGCCTGCCTGTTCGAGAAGTTGGCGCAACTTGCTTGCCGGTATGCCCAGGTTGGAGCCGCCATATTCCGGCAATATGGCGGTGTTGACCGCGACCACGGAACCGTTGGTGTCGAATACGGGGCCGCCGCTGCCGCCGTGGGTTGTCTCCGCGTCGTAAACGATCGTCGCCGCGGTGGATTGGCCGACAATGCCCCGGCTGGCGAGGGGCGCGATATAGCCTTTCTTCGCCAGTCGGGCCGCCACGCTCCAGAACCCGATGTCCTTCGCCTTTTGAAGTTCCTCGACGAAGGCTTTGCCCGACTGGGCCAGCATTGACCGGAGGCCGGTCGGGTAACCCATGACGATAACCTCGTCACCGGCGACAGGCGGGCTGTCGCCAAGTCTCAGACCCGGGATCGTTATGGCTTTGCCCTTTCCCTTCAGGATGGCCAGGTCCACGTCTTCACTTGCCCGGAGCAATTCGACAGGGATGGACGCCGCATTGCCGGGTTGATAGACAATCAGCTTTATCATTACCGGCTCCAGCCCCTGGCCTACGAGCGCTTCGGAGCTGGCGTCGTTTTCCCACGGCAGCGCCACATGCCTGTTCGTGATCAGGGCGTTTTTGTCCCCGGCCACGAATCCGGTTCCGGTAAATTCCCTTTCGGCGACCGGCCCATCGCCTTCCAGCGCCAGGAGCGGCTGGCCAAGGGGCCCCGTCAACGGGCGGCCGCTGTCATCGACCACATGGCGCAGCATTCGTTTGCTCGACTGTTCACGGAATCCATAGCCGCCCTGTATAAACACGACCGAAGGCATTGAGGCGGCAATGATCCGCGCGCTGGACTGAGACCGTTTTTCCAGGACGGCCAGGCGTTCCGCATCCGACGTCAGCCGGTGCCCGAGTTCCTGCCGCAGCACCTCAAGGTCGCTGGGGCGCAGCGCCTGTTCCCCGGCACGGGTTATCGCCGCCGCGAAGCTGTCGAGCCGGGCGGCGCCGCTCTCGATCCGCTGTTGGAGAAGCGCACTTAAACGGCTCTGCTGATAGGTCAGCGCCGCCAGGGCAAGAATTGCAACAATGACCGTCGTTCTGAACAGGATGGTGGTTTCGCGGGTGATCTGCCTCAGAAGCTCGCGGGTAGCCCTGAGCACGCGTTTGACCAGCGGTTGGCGGCTGACCCGAAGATAGGCAATACTATCAGTCACAATATCGATGATTGTCTTGTGATTTGGCGTGTCTTCGCCGTGCAGGCAAAAGCGTGATAATGGACCGGATTCGCCAAACTCGATGATATCGCGATTCTCAAGCCGTCTTGTATTGATGCGAACGCCGTTCACCCATACCACACGATCCTCGGGAACCTCTATTTCATAGGTCTCATCGGCACTGTGTAACCGGGCGATCATATCCTCCGAGGGCTCCCCGGGCCGTGGTTCGGACACGCGGATCATGCGATGGGGCGTCACGGTTACGTCTACGGTCGGCGCGCTGAGCCACATCATTTTGCCATGGGACGGACCGGTCAAAAGCTCGAGAGAGGCCGCCCTTGCGATTGGCGCGGTGGTGCGCTCTTCGTCCATCGCGTCTGATTTCCTTCTCAAACAGGGGCAGATGGCCAAATCATCCGGGCCGC
>CALGIA010000542.1 GCA_937916005.1 uncultured Rhodospirillaceae bacterium | reverse complement strand
CCATGGGCCCGATCCGAACATCGATGGCTTCGAAATTTTCCACGGTCAGCGGCGGATCAAGCACGGCGATCTCATTTCCTCGGATGAGCGCGCCCGGCAAGATCCGGTCGGCGGGAATTCGGACAATCCGGGACGCAACGCCGGCGAGCCAATTAAACCGTCGCTCCAACACCAGGACATCGCCATTGGGCAGGGTAGCCGCGCCGGTCGGGAAAAAATTTCCGCTCCGTTGATAAGTTACTCTATGCCAGGCCCTGTTCTGGGAAACCCATCCAACGACCGCATGCTCGCCGTGCGCAAAACGTTCGGACAGCGCAAATATGCGCCCGCCTTTCAATATGGTGAGGGCTTCGATCGCGCCATTGGATGGCGCGCGGCTGAGTTCGCTTGGGGTCGTCAGCGCCCGGGGCCGCGACGCGAGTGGATTTCCTCCGGAGGATCCGGGTGGATAAAGATATAATTTCTTGTCGATTTCAAAGGAAACCATCATCCCGCCGCGATAGCGGGCGATTGCCTCACCGTCTCCGGCGCCGCCCCTTTTGCCGGCCCCATTGGCGTTATTGATGATCGGCCGGCCGGCCGGTGTCAGTAGTTTACCGATTTGGCCTTCATTTTCGACGCCTGTCAGCCAACCGCGCCCATCGTATATGGGCTGCAATGTCACCCACCAGCCTTTGTCGGTCACCATGGAAAGTCGCGCGCCATCCTTGACGATCGACATGCCGGACAGGCCGCCAAAATGCGGATTACGGGACCGCAATTCAATTCCGCCCCGAAATTCCAGCGCGCCGACGGAACTTATTGTTGAATCCTCGGTGTGCAGAGGCACCTGCCGACTGGCAAGATCGAGCGGCGCGGCAAATATCGTTTCGCCGGGCAATGACAGGAAAACCGCCCATAATAGCCCGACTAAGATTTTGGTCATGACGTTCTTGGAACGGCGGGGCGCGGCAGTAACAGGAAATAACGGCCCAGCGACTTCATGTGCCCAGCGCGTGCCGCGGCGTCCACGCCATGGCCCCAGAAAACATCCCCCCTGACAGGTCCGCGAATTGCGCCCCCGGTATCCTGAGCGACCATGAGGCGGCGCAGCGGCGTTGTGGCGGACAGGGGATCGGTGGTGTCGAGCCAGATCGGCAGGCCAAGCGGAATGAACCGGCGATCCACCGCCAGGCTTCGGCCCGGGACGAGTGCGACGCCCAATGCGCCGATGGGGCCATCGCCTTCCAAAGCCCGGAAAAATATATAGGATCTGTTGCGCGCCATCATGGCGCCCGCCCGTCCTGGATGGGCGGCGAGCCAGGCGCGGATCGTCTGCATGGATATCCGGTCGGAGGGAATCTCGCCGTTTTTGACCAGATCACGACCTATTGCACGATAGGGTTGCCCATTGCTATCGGCATAACCGACCCTGACGATACCGCCATCCGCCATCACCACCCGGCCCGATCCCTGGATATGGAGGAAGAAAGCATCAGTGGCGCTATCGACCCAAAGCAATTCCAATCCGCGATTGTCGAGCGCACCCCGTGTGATCAAATTCCGATCGGGATAGGGGACCAGACGGCCGTCGACCACTTTTCCGGCAATGCGTTCGCCCTGCAACTGATCGCGAAAATTGCCCAGATCGACGGAAACCAAATCAAGCGGGCGTTTATAAAGCGGAAAGCGATATGTCTTGTCGGGCTTTCGCGCGCCGCGCAATTGGGGTTCGTAATATCCCGTGAATATTCCGGTCCGGCCCTCTCGTCCGGATACTTCATATGGCTGGAACCAGCGTTCAAAAAATTGCCGGGCGGCGCGATGGCCGGGATTTCGCATTCCGGTAAGCGCCCTGCACATCTCGGGCCAGACATCGGATGCGGCCCGGTTTGTTTTCGGTAGTTTCGGGCTCCGGTCAGGCAGGGCGTCGCAGCTCCGCCGAAGCGCGGGCAACGCCTCAGCGTGGCGGTCATCGGACCAACCAGGCAGATCCGGGAAAGAAACCGGCGATAAATGAAGTTTTTCAGAAAGCGGCTTTATCGGCGCGCAGGCCGCAAGCGAAAAAAGTATAAAGACGGTGCTTCGGACCAGCTTCGTCACGCTAAACCTAATTTGGACTGCGCGTTTCGATCAGTTTCCAGTTTGGATTGCGCGATTTCGCGCTGCGGGCAAATGTCCAGATATCGGTCACATCCGTAACCTGGTTTGGATCGCCATCGACAACATGGCCTTCCGTATCGCGGGTGACATTGACCTGTTCCGACACGAATTTGAGAGTTATCACCGCCATCTTGTTCTGCATTCCGGCTTCGATGATATCAGCGCTTTTAATTCCTATGACCGTTGTTTCCAGGGTTTCCTGGGCTTCCAGGCGCTGCTGAAGCGCGGACTCAAAATTTTCCAGCACATCGTCGCTCAACATTGTTTTCAGCGTGCCAATATCGCCGATTGCAAAGGCGGACACGATCATTTCAAAGGCGGAACGCGCGCCGCCGGTAAAATCTTTCGGATCAAATGAATTGTCGGCCATCTGGATCTCGGCCAACCCTGCCGCAAGCGGATCATCGGACCGGTCTTCGTCGGGAACCTGGTCATTCTGATCAACGCGGGTTGTGCGGTCGGTAATATCGATCACATTGCCGTCGGTTTCGGCATCCTGCTCACGTTTAATACGCTCATCCCGAGGGCGAGGCTGATTATTGTCGCGTCGACCCAGCACACTTCGCAAGCGCAGCACCAGAAACGCCGCGATCATTGCGAAAAATATGATATCGAGAAAGTGAAAACCTTCGTTCATCTACTCAACCCTTCGCACCCTGATGGCTGGACGCGGAGGCCAAGCTTAGATAAACCGTTTCCCAAGCTTGGCCGATCATTAAATTGGACCACCCGTCTTTACGTGCGAAGTGTACATAAGCTCAATAAGGGGAAATCGCAAGCGTGGCCATCTTTTTGCTGATAGCGTTCATAGGAATGCCGATCATTGAAATCGCCGTATTTATCAATGTCGGCGGTCAGATCGGCCTATGGCCGACTTTGGCGATTGTTGTCGCAACGGCGATCGCGGGGACCTGGCTGTTACGGTATCAGGGCCTGGCGACCCTGGCGCGGGTCCAGGAGAGCCTGGCGCGCCAGGAATTTCCCATCGAAGAGGTCTTTGATGGTCTGTGCCTGTTGTTCGCCGGCGCATTGTTATTAACCCCCGGATTCGTGACGGATACCATTGGGCTGTCCCTGTTCATGCCCCCGATACGAAGATTGTTGCAGCGTTTGATGCGGCGCTGGTTGGCGAATAGCGCTAATGCCGCGTTTTTTGTAAATGGTGAAAATATATCGCGGCGCGGACCGGACGCACCGCCCGGGGACCAGGCGGGCGGGCCGACAATCGATGGCAAATGGGAAGAAATACGCCCATCGGATGATGACAAACCCGTTCCCCCCCGCCTTAAGCACTAGGCCGGCCCCGGAAATGATTTTATTGCGACATGGCGAAACCGTTTTCAATCGGGTTTTCGGCGCTACCCGGATCGATCCGGGTGTCCGGGACCCGCGACTGACCGATCGCGGGCGCGATCAGGCGCAAACCGTTGCGGAAAATTTGCGCGATGCCCAGATCACAAGGCTTATATCGAGCCCCTATACGCGGGCGCTGGAAACCGCCCAGATTATCGCTGGAGTATTGGACGTTCCGATCGCAGTCGACGCCATGGTCCGGGAGCGGGGCGCATTTTCATGTGATGTAGGGTCCAGTGTCTCGAAGCTCGCCGTGACATGGCGATCGATCGGTTTCGATCACCTTGATGAAATCTGGTGGCATGAGGACGAGGAACATGAAACCGAGTTTCTGGATAGATGCCGTCAATTCAAATTCCGCATGGCTGAAACAGCGGATTGGTCCACGGTCGGCGTGGTGACCCACTGGGGCGTTATTCGCGCTTTCACGGGACAACGCGCCACAAATTGCGAAACCATTCGATTCGATCCCACCCAGGGATAAAACCACCACCCAAGCTTGTCTGGGCCGGCTATCCATGATAGCCACGGCCACCCAATCGGAGCCTCATTTATGACTGAAGATACGCCAGACACCGACGCCAACGGCGAAGGCGGTTCACTGGATTTGCCGCCGATTATGATTGGCGCCCAATACATCAAGGATCTGTCGTTCGAAAACCCGCAGGGACCAGAAGTTCTGGTATCCATATCGGATAGCCCACAGGTCAATATTGATGTGAATACAAGCGCCCGCGCCCTTGCCGATGACGTTTACGAAGTCGCGCTGTTTATTCGCGGCGAAGCGAAAAGCGAAAACAAGACCGTTTTCATTGTTGAACTGACCTATGGCGGGATCATCACGCTCAACAATGTGACGGAAGAAAACATCCAGCCCTTGTTGCTGATCGAGGCGCCGCGCCATCTGTTTCCATTTGCGCGGAACATCGTTGCGAACGTGACGCGCGATGGCGGTTTTCCGCCCCTATTGATTAATCCGATGGATTTCGTCGCGCTTTATAACGACTCCCGGAATAACGCTGGGCAGACCGACGATGAGCAGAACGGGCAGCCGGAACAGGAAAACTCCGCCGAATAGAGCGTCTCGCCTAGCTCCGCCAGAGCGGATTTTCCAGCGTTTCGACGAATTTCGAATGAGCTTCCAGTTCGGCGCTGTCAGGCGAATGGTCACGTGGTTGTTTGGTTTCACGGGAAGCCGTCCCGGTTGCCGTGTCTGATCGTGCGGGGCCGGCCAGCCCCAACCCGGGTTGCCGCCCGCCGATCAGTTCCAGATAGACTTCGGCCAATAATTCCGAATCGAGCAATGCGCCATGTTTTGTGCGGCCGGTGTTGTCGATTTCAAAGCGGCGGCACAGCGCATCCAGATTGACCGGGGCGCCTGGAAATTTTCGCCGCGCCAATCCCACCGTATCTATCGCGCGGGTTATGTCGATAACAGGCAATTTTATCTTTTCAAGTTCCGCATTGAGGAACGAGATATCAAAGCGCGCATTATGAATTATAAGCGGCGCATCGGCGATAAATTCCAGAAATTCTTCTGCGATTTCCCCGAATATCGTATGACCCGAGAGAAATTCTTCCGACAGACCATGGACATCGAAGGCTTCGGACGGCATGTCCCGCTGAGGATTCACGTATTTATGGAACGTGTTTCCATTCGGCATGTGGTTGGTCAGTTCAACGCATCCTATCTCGACCACGCGATCGCCTGATTTGGGATCAAGCCCGGTTGTTTCCGTGTCGAGAACGATTTCGCGCATCGGGGTTCCCCTTATTTCAATTCTTGTAGAACGGCGCTTGCGAAACGGCTTTGTCGGGCCGAAAGAGTGTGACGATCTCCTTGAGTCGACGCAAGGTCAGCGCGCGCCCGAGCCCGCTTGGAACAACAAAGTCGGCCCGGTGGCGTTTTTCTGAATCCGACAATTGGCGCGCCAGTACGGCAGCGAGTCTCTCCCGGGTCATGCCGCCGCGCGCCAACACGCGGGCTTCCTGCAAAAATCGCGGCGCGGAAACCACGATTACGGCGTCACAGACATCATCGCCATCGGTTTCGAACAACAAGGGCACATCCAGAACCACTATCTTTTCCCGCCGGGCGGCGGCGCGTTTCAGGAAAGACTCCTGAACCTCACGCACGAGCGGGTGAACAATCGCTTCCAGATTTTTAAGCGCCTCCGGATCGCCGAAGACCCTTTCGCCGAGTGCTTTCCGATTGACCGCGCCATCTTCAACCACCCCGGGGAAAGCTTTCCCGATTGCGGCGACGGCGCGCCCTCCCTGACCAAGCAGACGATGAACGGCGGCGTCTGAATCATAGACCGGCAAGCCGAGATACCGGAGCATCCCGGCTGCCGTTGTCTTGCCCATGCCGATGGAACCGGTGAGACCGAGAATTATCATGGCCGGTCCGTGTCCGAAGCGGCAACCATCACAAAAGATCCTCGGTCACGAAACGACGCAGCGCTTCTGTGACCTCGGGCTTGTGTCCGAACCAGGCGCGGAAACCCGGACGGGCCTGATGCAACAGCATTTCAAGACCATCGACGACAATGTTGCCGCGTTGACCCGCCGCCCGTAACAACGGCGTATGAAGCGGCGCGTAAACGATGTCATTGACCACCGCCGCTTCCGGCAGGTCATCAAGACCGAGTTCAAGCGGCGGCTGTCCCTGCATGCCGAGGGTCGTGGTGTTGACCAGCAACCCGACATCCTGCAGGGCGGATTCACGCTCCGCCCAAGGCACGGCGATCAGCGGTACGCCCAACTCATCGACCAGCGCTTCCGCCCGCTCCCGGGTCCGGTTGACGAGGCGGATTTCGGCCACGCCGAGATCCTGCAGCGCGACCAGAATTGCGCGGGACGCGCCGCCCGCGCCAAAAACCACCGCCGGGCCCGAAGCCGGATCCCAACCCGGCGCGCGGGCGCGCAAGGCTTCTGTAAATCCATAGGAATCCGTATTGGTTGCCGCCAGATGTCCATCGCCGGCAACCGTTATGGTATTAACTGCTCCGATGCGCCGCGCGGTTTCGTCGGTTTCATCGACTATCCGGAAAGCCCGTTCCTTATGGGGAACCGTAACATTGACGCCGGCGATCCCCAGTTTCGACAAGACGTGCAGGGCGGCTTCCAGGCCGGAAGCTTCGACTGGAAATGGAACGTAGACGCCATCGATCCCATAGTGATCAAGCCAGAAATTATGCAGACGTGGCGACCGCGAATGTTTTACCGGCCAACCCATGATGCCGGCAATTCGAGCGTTACCGGAAATTGTCATGACAGGACCATTTGCTGAGTCCGCAGATAGGTGAGCAGGGGCAAGAGCGGCATACCGAGAATGGTGTAATGATTTCCATCAATGCGATCAAACAATTGTATGCCGATCCCTTCAACCTGATAGGACCCGGGGCTTGTGAAAGCCGCGTCGCCGACCTGGCTGAGGTAGGAATCGATAAATTCCTCGCTTAAGTCACGGACCCATAAACGCGCTCGATCGACATGATTCCAACGTTCCTGCCCATCACAGGCGACCGAAACGGCGCTGATGAGTTCATGGGACCTGCCGCTCAACCTGATGAGTTGCGACCGGGCTTGATCGCGATCGATCGGCTTGTTGAAAATTTCGCCGTCCAGATCGAGGATCTGATCGGCCCCGATCACCAGTCGGCAGGAATAATTTCGCGATACGTGGAGCGCCTTTCGTTCCGCCAGAACCAGCGCAATGGTTTTCGAGCCGTTTCGCAGAAATTGTTGTTTAATCGCCCCCTCGTCGATTTCCGCCGGAACAACATCGCAGGCTATTCCGGCGCGCAACAGCATCTCCGAGCGGATCTTGCTCCCCGAAGCCAGAACCACGGATTTTTCCTTTGGCATAGCGCAGGAATTCACAAACACCCCTCAGGGACTTGAATCCTGCACATCCGCGTTTCCATTATGCTGACTATAAAGCTTGTAAATAGCGGATGCCGTCTCCTCGATAGATCGTCTCGTAACATCTATGACGGGCCATTTCTGTTTTAAAAAGAGTTTCCGCGCATCGGCGATTTCTCGCTTGACGATTGCCGGATCGATATAATCAGTTTCGTCGTTCTGGTGCAGTGAAAGCAAACGATTGCGCCGGATCTGTACCAACCGGTCCGGCGCCGCGGTCAATCCAACGCAAAAGGGACCGTTCAGTTCGAGTAATTCAGGTGGCAACGGAAGATCAGGCACGAATGGCACGTTCGCGGATTTTATGCCCCAATGATTGGCGAGATAGATCGACGTCGGCGTTTTCGATGTTCGTGACACGCCAATAAGCACAATATCGGCATCTCGGAGATTCCACGCCGATTGACCATCATCATGGCTCATCACAAAATTCATCGCCTCAATGCGATCGAAATAATCAGCGTTAAGCATATGCTGGCCACCGGGCCGGCCGCTTTTTTTCTGATGAAAATATTTCCCCAAACCCTCAATGACCGGATCGATGACTGAAATACAGGGCACGTTCAGCGTCATGCATTCCTGCTGCAAAGCCGCCCGCGTCGTTTCATTGACCAGGGTGAACAGCACTGCACCGGGATTTTCCCGGATACCTTTCAGAACATTATCCAGGTCACGACCGCTGCGGATCATGGGCCAGAGCTGTTGGTTGACCCGTACGCCTTCGAACTGGGCCAGACAGGCCCGAACCACGCCTTCAGTCGTTTCACCGGTCGAATCGGAAACCAGATGAATATGAAATGGGTCGCTTGAATCAACCGTTTGATTTTTGGGTTTATCAGGAATTACGGGGATAACTAGGGCTCCCGGGTCATGAGTGAATTTCCATCCACGTTGGCTGTAAATCCGTGGCGCTACTTATTCGCAACCGCCGAACGTCATTATGGAGTCGCATAAAATTTTTATTCCACATTGTCCCCATAGTTCAAACATCATTTTATCCTCGAACCGCAACGATAAAAATTTGTTATGGGA
>CALGIA010000541.1 GCA_937916005.1 uncultured Rhodospirillaceae bacterium | reverse complement strand
GCTGAGGTATTTCATAAGATTTTTTCAGTTTAAGTTTGCAATACGCCCCTTGCCCCTGGACGTGGGCCGGGCCAATATCATCGCCTGATCATGATAGTCCTGTTCACCGATTTTGGTGAGGTCGGGCCATATGCCGGCCAGGTGAAGGCGGTCCTCGCGCGGAATGCGCCGGGGGTCAGCGTGGTTGATCTGCTGCATGACGCGCCGGCGTTTCAGGCCAAGCCGTCTTCCTATCTGCTGGCCGCGCTGATCGACGTGTTTCCGACCGAAACCGTCTTCCTGTGCGTGGTCGACCCGGGAGTCGGCGGCGACCGGGCGGCGATCGTGGTCGAGGCCGACGGCAGGTGGTTTGTCGGGCCCGACAACGGATTGTTCGAGATCGTCATGCGGCGCGCCAATTCAATCTCCGCCTGGAACATCACCTGGCGGCCCGAATCCCTGTCGGCCAGCTTCCATGGCCGCGACCTGTTCGCCCCGGTCGCCGCCATGTTGGCCAAGGACCCGGCCCCGCCGGGGGACCCGATTCCGGTGTCCTCGCTGCGCCGGGCCGACTGGCCGGACGATCTGGCCGAAATCATCTATATCGACAATTTCGGCAACGCCATGACCGGGCTGCGCGCCCGCGGCCTCGGCACGAAAACCCGTCTTGAAGCGGGCGGTCACACGACCGTGCGTTTCCGCACATTTTCCGATCTGCCCAGCGGCGGGGCTTTCTGGTATGAAAACTCATCCGGCCTGGCGGAAATTGCCGTCAATCAGGGCCGCGCCGACCGGATTCTGGGCCTCGGCATCGGCGATCCGGTGCGAATTCACGACACCTGCCCCGATGCCTGCCCGGATACCTGAAAGAACCCATCCGAATTGAATTTCGATCCTCTGTTTTATGCGGTCTCCGCGCTGGGCGTCGTTCTCGTCGGATTTTCGAAAGCCGGTTTCGGCGGCGGAATCGGATTTCTCGGCGTCCTGATGATGTCAATCGTGGCCACCCCGGTTCAAGCCGTCGCGGTGATGCTGCCGGTTCTATGCGTGCTCGATCCCATGGGCGCCTGGCCCTACCGCCGGAAATGGGATCGCCACTGTCTGATCATCCTCCTGATCGGGGGAACCATCGGGACCATCATCGGCGCGCTGACGTTCTCACTGCTTAATGATTCCGTTATCCGGCTGCTGGTCGGCGGCCTGACCATGCTGTTTCTGATCGATCAATGGTGGGGCCAGGCGCGCAAGGCCGAACGCGAAAAGCCGGGCGACAAGGCGGGCATTGTACTGGGCGTGCTGGGCGGCTTTACCAGCTTCGTTATCCATGCGGGTGCGCCGCCGACCACCATGTATCTGCTGCCGCAACGGCTCGACAAATCTTACTTCGTGGGCACCATCGCAATCTATTTCTTTGCCCTGAACTATATGAAAATCGCCCCCTATGCCTGGCTCGGACTGTTCAATTTCGAAAACCTCATGATCTCACTGGCGCTGATGCCCTTCGCGCCGATCGGCATATGGCTGGGTCTGCGTTTTCACGCGCGAATATCGGAACGCTGGTTTTACCGGGTCTGCTATATCTTCATGTTTATTGCCGGGATCAGACTGGTATTCGATGGCGCAAGGGGTATCCTTGGCTAGAAAAACAAAGCTGGGAGACGATGATGAAAGCGATCGTTTTACGTGAATATGGCGGCCCCGAAATGCTTCGCTTCGAGGACGTCGCGACGCCGGAGCCAAAGCCGGGCGAAATCCTGATCAAGGTCCGAAACGTATCGGTCAACGTCACGCTGGATATCATCCTGCGCAAGGGCCTGTATCCCATGAAACCCACCCTGCCCCATGTCATGGGCACCGACCCGGTGGGTGAAATCGTCGCGCTTGGCGGGGGACTGTCCAAAAACTTCAGGATCGGCGACCGGGTGGCGGTTCACACGCCCATGCCGAGCCCCGATTGCGTCCCGGGCCAGGAAGCGGACGACCCCGGCATCGACAGGCTGTTCGGCATTCACTGCTGGGGGGGATATGCGGAATACGCCGCCATTCCCGAAGCCAACGCCTTCCCGATTCCGGAGAACCTGTCATACCCCGAGGCCACGGTCATCATGCGTCACCTGCCGACGGCGCGGCACATGCTGTATCGCAAGGCCGAGCTCAAGGAAGGCGAATGGGTCCTGATCATGGGGGCGACCGGCGGGCTGGCGTCCTGTTGCGTGCAGGTCGCCAAGCGCATGGGCGCGACCGTGATCGCTGCGGCCGGCGCCGATGACCGGGTGAAAAAGGCGATCGATATTTTCGGCGCGGATCACGGCGTCAATTACCGCAACCAGGACCTGGCCGCCCAGGTCATGGAACTGACCGGCGGACGCGGCGTCAACGTGGTGACCGACAGCATCGGGGACGCGGAATTATGGCCCGGCGCCATGGGCAGCCTGGGCAAGCTCGGCCGATTGGTGACGGCGGGCGCCCACGGCGGCGGCCAGGTCACGCTGGATCTGCGCATGATGTATATCAAGCGTCAGCGCATCATCGGCACGCCGGGCTGCGACTTCGCCGATATCGAATGGGCGCTCGACGCGGCCCGCGACGGGTCGATCCATGCCCCGATCGTCGACCGCATCATGCCGCTGCACGAAGCAGCCCAGGCCCACAAGCTGGTCGAAGGCCGCGTTCCCGTGGGCAAGCTGCTGCTGGACCCCACCCTGTCGGCGGATCACCCCACGGGAGACTGACATGGCGAATTCAGAGGAAATTCGGCGCGACATGATTGCCCGCGCCCGCGCGCTCACACCGAAATTGTCCGAGCGGGCAAGGGACGCGGAGGAAGCGCGCCGCATCCCGGAACAGACCCACCGGGATTTCCTCGAATCCGGTCTGTACCGGGTGTTCCAGCCGGCGCGCTATGGCGGCAACGAATTCGACCTGGGCATGATGATCGAGCTCGCCGGCGAATTGGGCCGGGGTTGCGGCTCCAGCGCGTGGATTTTTTCCAATCTGTCGGTGCAGAACTGGATGATCGGAATGACCCATCCCAAAGCCCAGGAGGAAGTCTGGGGCGACAATCCGGAGGCCTTGACCGCATCGTCATTTCCGTCGCCCGGCGCGACCGTCAAGCATGTCGATGGCGGGATCGTGGTCGATGGTGTGTGGAGTTTCGCCAGCGGCGTCGATTGGGCCGACTGGAACCACATGCAGATCATCATCCCCAACGAATCCGGGCCGCCCGAATTCCGCTTCGCCCTGGTCCATAAATCGGATTACGAGGTGATCGACGACTGGTTCGTCACCGGGCTGGCGGCGACGGGCAGCCGGTCGATCCGGGTCAATGAACTGTTCATCCCCGATCACCGCACCCTGATGCCGGTTTTGATCCGCGACGGCAACACGCCGGGCAGCGCCGTCAACCCAAACCCGCTATACCGCCACACATTCTGGGCCATCGGGTCAAAGGTGTTCGCCGGCCCGGTCATCGGAATAGCCCAGGGCGCGCTGGATGCGATCACCAGCAATATCGCGGACCGGGTATCGGTCGGCGGCGTAAACCTCGCCGACCAGGGCTCGGTTCATCTCAGGATCGCCGAATCCGGCGCAGAGATCGCCGCCGCGCGGGCGCTGTCCCTGTCCGACTGCGCCCAGGCCTATCGCATGGCCGAAACCGGCGAGCTGCCGAGCCTGGAACAGCGCGCGGGCTGGCGGCGCAACGATGCCTATGCGGTCATGTCGTGCGTGCGCGCGGTCGAACGATTATATGCCCTGGCCGGCGGACGCGGCATCGCCTGGGACAATCCCTATCAGCGCGCCTGGCGCGATATCCACGCCGGGTCGTCGCAGATCGTCGTCGCCTGGGACCTTCACGCAACCACATACGGCAAGGTCAAGTTCGGCCTGCCCTGCCCGGACCCCCGCCTATGAACGACAATTCGAACGATAACGATATTCCGCGCGAGGAATTCATCCGCCGGGCGCGCGACCTGGCGCCCGTGCTGCGCGCGCGCGCCGCAAAAGCCGAAGCCGACCGCCGCATCCCCGATGAAACCCACCAGGCCTTCGTCGAAGCGGGGTTCTACAAGCTGTTGCAGCCGAAGCATTTCGGCGGGTTTGAGCGGGATTTCAGCCTGGTGATCGATGTCGCCGCCGAACTGGGACGGGGCTGCGGATCAAGCTGCTGGATCTTTTCAAACATCGTCAATTACGGGCTGGTCACCGGCATGAAGGACCCGCGCGCGCAGGAGGAGGTCTGGGGCGACAACCCGGACGCGCTGCTGGCATCGGCCCAGCCCGGCCCGGAGTCCCGCGTCACCTTCGTCGATGGCGGCGTGCTGGTCGACGGAATCTGGAATTTCGCCAGCGGCGTCGATTTCGCCGACTGGGTCAATCTCAACATCTATAACCGGCCCGACAACGGCCCGCCCGAACATCGCTTCGTCCAGGTCCATAAATCGGATTACGAGGTCATCGACAACTGGTTCGTCACCGGGCTTTCCGCCACGGGCAGCCGGTCGGTCAAGGTCAATGAGCTGTTCGTCCCGGATTACCGCGCCATGTCGTCCTTCGACGTGCGGGGCGGGCCGACCCCGGGCAGCGCGGTCAATCCCGGCGTGCTGTACCGCCTGCCGTTCTGGGGCATCGGGGCCAAGCTGTTCGCCGCGCCGGCGGTCGGCATCGCGCGCGGCGCGCTGGAGCTGACCGAGGACGACCTGGCATCCCGCAAGGGGATGAGCGGCGCAAAGCTGTGGGAGGAACCTTCGGTCCAGGTCCGGCTCGCCGAATCCGGCGGCGAGATCGAATCATCCTGGGCGCTGATCAACCGCGATGCCGGCGATGCCTGGCGAATGACCGAAGACGGCGAAAGCCCGACCATGCTGCAACGGGCGTCCTGGCGGCGCAACAATTCATATGCGGTGATGGCCTGCGTCCGCGCCGTCGATCGGCTGCACGGGCTGGCCGGGATGCGCGCCATGCAGGCCGACAGCCATGTTCAACGGACGTGGCGCGATATCCATGCGGTGGCGAGCCAGGTGGCGGTCATCTGGGATATGGCGGCGTCGAATTACGGGCGGGCGCGGTTCGACCTGCCCATAACGGACCCCAGAGTATGAATATTCCAAGCCGAGAAGACCTGCTCGACCGGGCGCGGGAAATGGTTCCGCTACTGCGGGAACGCGCCGCCCAGGCCGAAGACGACCGGGGCATTTCCCGCGACACCCACGAGAAGTTCCGGGATGCGGGGTTTTACAAGATCCTCCAGCCGAAACGCCATGGCGGCTTCGAGGCCGATCTGGGTCTGGTGGTCGATATCGCCGCCGAGCTCGGTCGGGGCTGCGGCTCCAGCGCCTGGGTGTTCACCAATCTGGCCATGCACGGCCTGACCATGGGGATGAAGGATCCGCGCGCCCAGGACGAAGTCTGGGGCGACAACCAGGATGCGCTGGTGTGTTCGGCGTCACCGGCGGGGGATTCCAAAGTCACCATGGTCGATGGCGGAATCGTGGTCGACGGGCAGTGGCATTTCTCCAGCGGCGTCGATTTCGCCGATTTCAACCATCTGCAGATATTTTTGCGGCCCGAAAACGGCCCGCCGGAACATCGCTTCGCCATGGTGGCGAGGTCGGATTACGACATCATTGACGATTGGCATTCGACCGGGATGAGCGCGACCGGCAGCCGGTCGATCAGTCTCAAGGAAGTCTTTATTCCCGAGTACCGGATGCTGTCGTCGCTGGCGGTTCGCGGCGGGCCGACGCCGGGCAGCGCGGTCAACCCCGGCGCGCTCTACAGGATACCGTTCTGGGGGCTGGGGTCGAAATGGTTTGCCGGCCCGGCGATCGGACTCGCGCGCGGCGTGCTGGAGCTGATCGAGCAGGATCTGGAATCCCGCATCGGCATGGGCGGGGCCAAGCTGTGGGCCGAACCGACGATCCACGGAAGGCTCGCGGAATCCGGCGGCGAAATCGAAGCCGCCTGGGCCATGCTGGCGCGCGACAGCATTGATGTGATGCGCATGACCGAGGCGGACGAGGACCCGACGCTCCTGATCCGGGCTGGGTGGCGGCGCAACAATGCCTATGCCGCGGTGCTGTGCACCCGCGCCGTCGACCGCCTGTTCAGCCTGACCGGCATGCGCGGCATGCAGCCGGGCAATGACGTCCAGCGCGCCTGGCGCGACATTCACGCGGTCAGCTGCCAGCTCGGCATCGCCTGGGATCCGCAAGCCGTCAATTACGGCCGCGCCCGGTTCGATCTGCCCTTCGGGGACCCCAGGGTTTAAGGTGACAGGCGTTTAATGCATCGGATTGAAAACTATCTTACGCGGCTCTACGGCTATGCCATCAGCCTTGCACGCGATCCGGAAACGGCGAAGGATCTGGTGCAGCAATGCGCCGTTAAATCATTGGCCGCCAAATCCGTCCCGACCGATGAAAGCGCTTATCGGGCCTGGTTGTTCGTCATTCTTCGCAATTCATTTCTCGATCATGTCCGGCGCAACCGTCTGACCGATGATCTGTTCGAGCCCGAACGTCCGGATGAACCTTCCATGGAATATTGGCAGGGTGACGAACGTTTAATCAATGTATTGAATGTTAAACAGGCCATGGCTAGGTTGCGCCCCCGGGACCGGGAAATCATCGGACTGGTTGATCTTGCCGGGCTGAGTTACGCCGAGGCTTCCAAGGTGATGGAGGTGCCGACGGGAACGGTGATGAGCCGCATAAGCCGCGCGCGGGCCCGCCTGCTGGACTTGGTTGACGAGAGTAATGTGGAAAAGCTGGAGCCACGATCCGGCCGGCTGAAGAAGTTATAGAGTGATGGCGAGAAAACAGACATTTGAACGTTCAAACGCGTTCGCCGACGGAGAGCTTGACCGACAGGGCCGGAGCGACGTGCTGAAAGACGCCGCCGAAGACCCCCGGCTGGCGCGCGAACTTTCCAATCTTGAACGGCTGAAATCGGCGATTTCCGACAGCGTGGACGCGCCGGATATGAATTTGGCCGCAATGACCGGCAAACATGGTGGGCACAGATCATGGCGGCGTCCCGTCATGGCGATGGCCGCCTGCCTGGTCCTGTTCGTGGCCGCCGGCCTGGCCTGGTCTGTTATCGGGCCCGGCGTCGGGTCGGGCCGCTCCAATCACGGCGTTCCCGTTGCCTGGGCGATCGCGGTGCATAATTCCTGGGTGAAGGAGGACGCACCTTCCCAGACCCGCGCGATCCTGCGTCCGGCGAATGCCCGGCTGAACGCCCATGTGCCGGATTTGTCCGCCGCCAAGCTTCACATCGCCCATATCGGCGAAAGCCGGACTTTGGACGGGCTGCCCGCCATGGTGATCGGTTATCGTGGAACGCGCGGCTGCCGGATCACCCTGCTGATCGACGGCTCGCCGGCCGAACCCGGCGGCAAGGCCATATTTTTCAAGGTCGACAAGCTGATTGCCATGGTCTGGCAGGCGGGAAGCTTGCGCCATGTCATTCTGGCCGAGGGAATGGCCGAGGCGCGGTTCAGGTTGATCGCCGAAACCGTGCGACGGACCAGCCTGGAACGTCTGCCGGTTGACGATGCCACGCGCATGGCGCTCGCCCGGAGCCGGGCGAAAAGCCCGCCTTGCGCCGCCTGAAATAAAACTGGAATAAAACCCGCGTCTGATTCGTTTCCTCTCCTGGAAGCCCGACAATTCGTTCGGGCGCCGCGCGCCGTAACTTAACACTCACGGGAGGAAACAATGGATAGAACGCCAAAACCCGAAGACCGTTCCACGGATCTGTTCGATCTTTACGCCGAAGACCCGGATCGCGCCGACCAGATCGTTTTTGGCCGGGAACCGGAAAAAGACCGACGGGGATTTTTGAAGGGGGCCGGTCTGGCCACCATGGGCGCCCTGGTGGGCGCCGCGATACCGTTCCACCGCAACATGCCGTCGGGCTTCATTCCCGAGGCGATTGCCGCCACGCCTTTCAAGATTACCGGCAAGGACGGGCTGACCGTTCTCAATGACCGGCCGGTCAATGCGGAAACGCCGGCCCATCTGCTGGATGACGCCGTCACCCCGACCGCGCGTCATTTCGTCCGCAATAACGGCATTCCTCCCGAAAACATGGATGCGGCAAACTGGTCGCTGACTGTGGACGGGCTGGTCGACAATGCCATGAAGCTTTCCATCGCGGACCTGAAAAGCAAGTTCGAGGTTGTCACCCACAAGCTCACCCTGGAATGCGGCGGCAACGGGCGCGCATACTTCAATCCGCCCGCGCGCGGCAATCAGTGGTCGCTGGGCGCGGTCGCCTGTTCCGAATGGACCGGTGTCCGGCTGGCCGACGTGCTGAAGGCCGCCGGCGTCAAGAAGAACGTCATCTACACCGCCCACGAGGGCGCCGATGAGCATCTGTCGCGCAAACCGGGCAAGCTGTCCCTGTCGCGCGGCGTTCCCATCGAAAAGGCGATGAATCCCTATAATCTGATCGCCTTCGGCATGAATGGCGGCCCGATCCACCCCATGAACGGCGCGCCCCTGCGGCTGGTCGTGCCGGGCTGGCCCGGATCGTGTTCCCAGAAATGGCTGACGCGCATCTGGCTCCGGGACAAGATCCATGACGGACCCAAGATGACAGGCACGGCCTATCGCGTACCGGGCCACCCGGTGGCCGCCGGTGAGAAAGTACCGAAGAAGGACTTCCAGATCATCAACGCCATGCCGGTGAAATCGCTGATCACCAGCCCGGAAACCGGCGGCAAGAACGCCAAACGTTCGATGACGGTCCGGGGCCATGCCTGGGCCGGCGACAATGCGATCGACCGGGTCGATATTTCCATCGATTTCGGCGTGACCTGGATGAAAGCCGATCTGTCCAAGGCGGACAACGACTATGCCTGGCAGCATTTTCGCGCAAATGTCGCGTTTCCCAAGGCGGGCTATTACGAAGTCTGGGCGCGGGCGACGGATGACGCGGGGCGCAGCCAGCCCTTCGCCATCGCGTGGAATCCGAAGGGATATCTCAACA
>CALGIA010000540.1 GCA_937916005.1 uncultured Rhodospirillaceae bacterium | reverse complement strand
CTAGTTGTTCAAAGTCCAAAGAAATTGGGTAATTTCCTTTTCCATGCTCTGCATTTGGCTCAAAGAACAATCGTAATCGACGGGCTTTTCCAAGCAAAAGAACGCCAATCAAATCATAGTGATTGTGCAAATCATATATTTTGCCGCCTTTGATGACTTCATTGCTCTGGCCAATTTCGAAGCCTTTTTGCATTTCATCCTTACCGATCAAGAAAGCGCCGAATCGTCCTAATGTCATTTTGAGTTGCCGGTCGAACAGGTGAGTTTTTCGTGTTGTATGCAGGTTGATTTGGAGCTTTTAGGTTTCTTGGAGAAACCTTAACATGAGGCGTTGGGACGTTACCATGAGATCTACCAGCCAAATCGATTTCTAGTTTTTGGCTAGGAGAGCGTATCGTGACGCGATTTCTATTCGCGTTCCGCGAGACTAAACTTGCTGCTTGGTCTTGAAGAGATTTAGATCCTCCCCGCCTCGCCAGAATCTTCGCGACGGTCGACGCCGCTCTAGCTGCAACTGGGACTACCGCCGGCAGGAATTCCGGTGCGAATATCGCCGTTGCGCCGATGCCCGCAACGGCGCTGGTCACGATCGCCGCTTCGCCTGAATATTTGGCTACAGCGTTGTTGATTTGGATCTGGCTGTTCCCAACAACTTGGGCTTGACTGTTTACGAACGCAATTGCCGAGGACCCAGCCTGACCGATCGCCTCCGCCACCAACCCGCTGGGGTCAACGAAGTTCATGGGGTCGTTGCCCACATAGGCATACATGTTGGCGCCGCCCGCATAGCCGATCGGATCCGGTTGCAGGAACCTTCCCCATTCCGGGGAGTACATGCGGGCGCGGTAGTAATACAGCCCATTGGTCTCGGCATCGATGCGGCGGCCTGTATAGCGGAACGAGCCGGTATGGGTGCTGCTCTGGCCGAAGGCGCGGTAGCCGGTCTTGGTCAGGGTTCCCGAGACCGAGCCCAGCGACGCGATGGTCGAGCCCTGGATGTCGGGGATCAGGGTCTGGCGGTCGCCCGACAGCTCAACCTGATTGAGCGCTTCATCAATGCCGTTGCCATAGGGGTAGTGGCGCAGGATCTGGCCGGTGGAGTCATATTCCAGAACCTCCCGGTCGGCGGAGTCGCTGATATAGTAGGTGGTCGTTCCGTTAACGGTCTTGGACTTGCGCTGGCCCCGGGAATCATAGGCGTAGTTTGAAACGGTCACGCCATCGGTCGCGGTGATCAGCCGGTTGGCTGAATCATAGGTTTCGCATGGTTTCGGTGACAGTTACCGAAACTACTCTTGTCATCGGCGGGCGGGTCGGGGACCCGCCCCTACATGGCGTTGGCGAACCTCTTGCGGGGGAGGCTTGGCGCGGATTTCGTTTCGGTCATGGGTAACCGGTTAAATGTGACGTAAAAAATCAATTATTTGCATTGTTTTTCGAAATTGTTCTCCTATATGAAAAATGAAGGCGCTGGAGCGTGCTGGTTCGTGATTTCGGGCCGGGGAAGTCCAGCGCCGTTGTGCGTTTGGAGAAAATCGATATGTCCAGGAGGTTTCCACGGCCCGTATCGCGCGTGATGCGCGGGGCCGGTTTCGGCGCTGTTTTCGACCGGATTCCCGGTGGGCATGGGGTTCATCGTCGTTTTTCGTCGGGGACCCGCTTGCGCCCTGCTTTCGGCTTGGCTTTCGGCCTCGCATTTTAGAATTTTATTTGCGCTTGCCCCCTCGAACCCGCCGGTCCGTCGCGTTATTGTGCGGCGTGATTTACATGAGACGTTCTGAAGGAATAAACCGATGAGTGGTATGGAATACGATATCGTTGTGGTGGGCGCGGGTAATGCGGCCATGTGCGCCGCTCTGGCCGCGCGGGAAAGCGGCAAAAGCGTTCTGGTGCTGGAACGCGCCAATCAGGATGAAGCCAACGGCAACAGCCGGTTCACCGCCGGGGCCATGCGCATCGTCTATAACGGCGAAGACGATCTGCGCAAGCTCATGCCCGATCTCAGCGACCAGGAATGCGCCGATACGGATTTCGGCACCTATACCCAGGACGAGTTCTATGACGACATGGCGCGGATCACCCAGTATCGGGCCGATCCGGACATGGTCGAAATCCTGGTCACCAAGAGCTATGAAACCGTGAGCTGGATGCGGACCAAGGGCATCAGGTTTGCGCCGATCTGGGGGCGTCAGGCGTTCAAGATCGACGGCAAGTTCAAGTTCTGGGGCGGGTTGACGGTGGAAGCCGTCGGCGGCGGTCCGGGGCTGACGGATGGGCTCATGAAAGCGCTGAAAGAAAACGGCGTCGATTTCCTGTATGGCGCGCGCGCCCTGTCGCTGATTTTCGACGGCATCTCGGTCAATGGCGTGAAAATGCGCCGCAATGACGAGATTATCGATATCGCCGCCAAATCCGTCGTGCTGGCGTCGGGCGGTTTTCAGGCCAATACGGAAATGCGCACCCGCTATCTCGGTCCGGGCTGGGAACTGGCCAAGATCCGCGGCACGCGCTTCAATACGGGCGACGGCATCAAGATGGCGCTGGATGCGGGCGCCATGCCGTGGGGCAACTGGTCCGGCGGTCACGCGGTCGGTTGGGAGCGCAATGCGCCCGATTTCGGCGATCTCGCCGTCGGCGATCAGTTCCAGAAGCACAGCTATCCTTTCACGATCATGGTCAATGCGGACGGCAAGCGCTTCTGCGACGAAGGCGCGGATTTCCGTAACTACACCTACGCCAAATACGGCAAGGTCATTCTTGAACAGCCGGGCCAGTTCGCGTGGCAGGTGTTCGACAAGAAATCCCTGCCCATGAAGCGGGACGAATATAATATCCGTCAGGTCACCAAGGTAACCGCCAACACGATCGAGGAACTGGCCGGCAAGCTGGAAGGCGTAAACCCGAAAGCGTTCCTGGAAACGGTCAAGGAATATAATGCGGCGGTGAAGCGCGAAGTTCCGTTCAACCCCAATGTGAAGGACGGGTTGTGCACCGAGGGACTCGATATCAACAAATCCAACTGGGCCAACCCTGTCGATGAGGCGCCGTTCGAGGCCTATGCGGTGACCTGCGGGCTTTCCTTCACCTTCGGTGGGGTGAAGATCAACAATGATGGTCAGGTGCTGGATACGGAATCCGTTCCGATCCCGGGCTTGTTCGCGGCCGGTGAAATGGTCGGCGGGCTGTTCTATTTCAACTATCCGGGGGGCTCGGGCCTCACCGCCGGGTCCGTCTTCGGCCGTCTGGCCGGAACATCGGCCGGCAAGGACCGGAATTAACCGGCATGCCGATCATCGTTGCCCAGGATGACGCCATCATCCGTTCCGCCCAGGTTATCCTGGACCCCGACACCGATCCCGACCGGCAGGCCGGGATAGCCGATTACTTTTCGGTCGATCTGAAGGATTTCGACGGTTACCTCGCCAAGGTCCGGGGAATGGCCAAGGGTTTGTTCCCATCCACATTCAGGATGGTCGATGATCAGGAATCTTTTCGGGACGCCATCAAGGACGCCGATGGGGCGATTCTGGAATCGTTCATTGTCGGCGAGCAGGAGCTTGCGGCTGCGCCCAATCTCAAGATCATCCAGAAATTCGGCGTTGATCTGCGGAATATCGATCTTGATGCCTGTGCGCGGCACAATGTGGTGGTCAAGCCGTTGCGCCGCCGGGTCAATGTGGCGGTCGCCGAACATGCCTTCGCCCTGATGATGGCGCTGGCGAAGAAAATCGTATCCACCGCGGGCCGGCTCGACGAAGCCAGCCTGCGCGCGGCCGGGTATCAGCCAAAAATGTATGACCGGCGTCATGTGGCCTCGGCCAACTGGGCGCGGGTCGGCGGGTTGGTGACCTTGCAGGGCTCGACCCTCGGGGTGCTGGGGCTCGGCGAAATCGGCCGCGAACTGGCGGAACGGGCCAAGGCGTTCAACATGAATATCCTCTATCACCAGCGCAACCAGGTTCCCGCGGATGTAGAGGCCGCGCTGGGGGCGCGCTACGTGTCGTTCGGGGAATTGCTGGAACAGTCCGATTTCATGACCATCCAGCTTCCGCTCACGCCGTCGACGGAAGGCATGATCGACAAGGCGGCTTTCGCGCGCATGAAACCCGGCGCGTTTCTGGTCAATATTTCCCGCGCCGCCATTGTCGACCGCGACGCGTTGATCGGGGCGCTGGAATCCGGCCGTCTCGGCGGGGCGGGGATCGATGTTCATTACAAGGAACCGGGCGACGCGGATGAGCCGTTGAAGAAATTTGACAATGTGGTTCTGTCGCCCCATATCGCCGTCGCGTCGCGCATGAACGGCGCCGCCGATATGGAAGAACTGGTCGCCAATCTTGCGGAGGCCGTGCGCTGAATTTTCCACTCAGTGGAAATCTGGCCCGGTTCGCCGGGGGCGTCCGGTATGAAGATATTCCGGTTGAGGTGATCGCGCGGGGCAAGGTTCATATTCTCGATGCGCTTGGACTCGCCCTCGCCGGATCCATCGCGCCGCCCGCGCAAATTACCCGCGATCACGTGTTGTCGGTCTGCTCGGCGCATGGCGATGCATCGATTTTGGGGACAGGACACCGGATCCCGGCGCGCTTCGCGGCCCTGTGCAACGGAACCTCGATCCACGCCGATAATTTCGACGACACCAATCCCCAGGCGGACCCCGCGCGCAACGGCGGCATTCACGCCACCGGCGCGGTGCTGGCGACAGCGCTGGCCCTCGGCGAGAGCCTTAAAACCGATGGGCGGGATTTCATGGCCGCCTATCATGTGGGGGTGGAAATCGCCTGCAAGCTCAGCCACGCCATCGCCCAGCGGCACTATGCGGACGGGTTCCACACCACGGGAACGTTAAATGCGTTCGGGTGCGCGGCGGCGGCGGGCCGGTTGATGGGCCTGGGATCCGACGGCATCACCCATGCGTTGGCGTTTGCCGCCAGCGAAGCGTCCGGCGTCCGGCGCAATTTCGGCTCCATGGTCGAGGTGCTCCATTCCGGCCATGCCGCCGAATGCGGCGTGGTGGCTGCGGATTTCGCCGCACGCGGCCTGACCGGCGCGGTGGATGCGCTGGAAGGCGCCTCCGGCTATATCCAGGCGGCCGGCGGCGGATACGATGAAACCATTATCGATGGCCGGCTCGGTGCGCCCTGGGCATTCAGCGACCCGGGCATGTGGATCAAGCCGCACCCGTCGGGGGCGCTGACCCATCCGGCCCTTGCGGCGACGGGTGATTTGCTGCGGGATCATGCCGTCACCCCCGATCAGGTCGCCGCGATCCGCATCCGCGCCAATGACAGGATACGGAACATATTGACCCGCGAACGCCCGGTAACCGGGCTGCAGGCAAAATTCAGCATGGAATTCTGTGTTGCCATCCTAATGCTGGATGGACGCGCGGGCCTGTCCGAATTTACCGATCAAATGGTCGCGAGACCTGACATTGCCGCCATGATGGACCGGATTGATTATGATTCCTATTCCCAACCCGGGTCGGATTTCACCAATGTCACCACCCTGGTCGAGATCGACTTGAGTGATGGACAGAAACTCTCCGGGCGCGCCGATTACGCGCGCGGCAGTACCGACGCGCCCATGGATTTCGACGATGTCACCGAGAAATTCCGCGGATGCGCCTCCCACGCGGATTGGCCCGATCACAAGGCCGGCCAAATCATCGAACTGGTGCGAAATCTGGAGTCGCAGCCCGATCTGGAGGGGCTGGTGGGCGCTCTTACGGGTTGATAGAGGCCCGGCGGTAGAAGGTTCCGCCAAGCCATCCCAAAACCGTCCAGAAGATGGCGGCGGTCACCAGGGATGCGGCGGCGAAGTGGCCCGCGATTTCCGGCGGAAATTTGGCTCCGATTTCCGCCGGCTGGGGCGCGCCGATGATGTGGGGCGCCGCCAGGATGATGATTCCCAGGACAATCCAGGGAGTTCGCTTGCCGAATACCATGAGCGCAAGCCCGAGCGCCGTCGCGCCGGCGGCCAGGAACCACCATTCCTGACGCGCGACGAGTTCCGCAACCATGCTGCCCGGCGCCTCGGGTGGCAGGCCGAGCGCGGGCGCGAGCGAAAATACCGCATAGCCAGCCAAGCCCCATATGACGCCGCGCCGTCCGTTGATCTCACCACCCTGCAAGGCGAAACAGGCGATCAATATGAGTCCGAAGCCCACTGCGAGGATGATATTGCCGAGCGCCGTATAGGCTGTCCGTTCAAACCCGTCTCCGGGCGACCAGCCGCCGCCGTGATCATGTTCGCCGTGATCATGTTCGGCGGGTCTGGCTGGTGGCGGAGCGGTGGCGTGATGATCAGGCGCGACTGAGTTTTCATATGTTTCGGCCTGGAGGATGATCGGCGTTGTGGTGAATTCCTGCACCAGCGATATGAACAGCCCGGCCAAAAGCCCGGCGAAGATGGCCGACAGTAAAATCCGCCTGAACATCGGAGTCCGGCGCTTTGCTGATTCAGTGGCAGGGAAAGGAGAACGCGTGCCGTGCGTCGTGAACCGCGTTGTGTGCGATCTGCGAATTCGCAAAACCCGCGCCATAAATCAGGAAAATTCCGAACAGCATGGCGAATGCCGCCGTCGCAATGATCCCCGACCGCGCTTGTGCCTGCGTTTGTTCCGGGGCAATGGTTTGTGTCGTAGGGCTATTCATCTTTTCGTTCTCCGATCCATCGAACCAGAGCAAAATGCCATGGATTCCTGCGTCGTGCAATTAGGCAATCCGGTTATTTCAATAATACGCGGCGGGGGTAGGCGGCGGGGATTAAATCCCCCGTCCCTGTGCCCCCCGTCCCAGTTCCAGGGGCTGTTCGCCCAGCATATCCCTGAGCACCACGGTGCGGACTTCATCCAGATCCATGTCGTATTGGGCGATCATGTCCGCACTGTCGGCGATGATCGCATCCACATCCTGCATGAGCTTCAGGCGCTTGAACAGATCGGGGTGCTCGATCCCCATGCTCTCCCCCACCAGCTCCATGAAATTCACGACCTCGAACGGCCAGTCGCGTTCGTGGGAGCATAACTCCCGGTGACAGACATGATAGATCCCCGCCAATACGTCCAAATTGGCCGCTTCGGCCGCGGCAAGCTGTTCTGCATGATAGTCGCGCTTGTAGTCGGGCAGCGAGTTGATCACGTTGCACATGTAGCCGACACGGGGTTGTTCCAGCTCGACGAATTCCAGACCGGGGATCGCCTCCAGCAGGCTTTGCGCCGCCTCGGTGATACCGCCGATTCCGGGATGCTCGTGTAATCCCACGCGCTTTTCAACCCGCCGGGTCATCAGCGGTTTTAGTGCGTCCAGCTTGCTTGCCAGATAAACGACGAACGCGTTCAGATCGAACGGATTTTCGCCATCCACCGATGTGGTCTGCAGGGCGGCCTCGCCCAAATGAACCTGGCAGCTTGGGCACCAGGACAGCACCTCGCTTTTGTTTGCCTGGGCCAGCTTGTCGATGGTGCGCCCGGACATGCGCTCGAACCCTTCAAGATCGCCGGTCCTGAACTGGATCACGCCGCAGCAATATGCCGGCCCGCCCATGACCTGGTAACTGACGCCCAGCGCATCGAGAATATCGAGGCACAGCAACACGATATGGGGCGTCTTGAGAACATTGCAGCCTGTATAGAAAATGATGTCGGGATTTTCCGGCTGCACGCCGCCGCGTATTTGCCCCAATCGCTGCAATTGATCGGGGCTGAGCTGAAGCTGGGATAGAACCCGTACGCTGCTTCCAAGGATGCGAAAGCCCTGGGCGCTGCCATCGCGCGCAGTGTCCAGTGTGGCGTCCTGGCCACGCCGCAGGGCGGCGCGCGCCAAACCCAGCATGAAGCGCGGATTGACTCCATATTCGCAGGCATCGATGCAATGGCCGCTGCCCGAACAGGCGTTGGCCCAGCGCCCGGACTCCTCCGGGCCGTTCCCGGTCTGGATGATATTCAGAACGCCGCCGGCGACGGCTTTGGATTTGCCGTCCGTCTCGCTGATATGGACTCCGGCGGGCGCGGTCATGGGGCACACCTCGACGCATTTTCCGCAGCTCGTGCAGGACTTGAGAATCTGGCTGGTTCGCTGGTCGAGCGCCGCCATGAAGCTGGTCAGGGTATCGGTCATCCTTGAACCTTCCGGTGATCAGATTTAAAGAATAGGACCACGGGCGGGTAAAATCTATCCGCCCATCAACCCCCAGGCCTTGGGCAGCCACAGAACGATTCCCGGGAAAATCACGATCACCGCCAGCCGGACCACATCGGCGCAGAAAAACGGTAAAATTCCGCCAAATATGGTTTTGAGCGGCAGATCCTTGGCAACGCCGTGAAGTACGAACACATTCATGCCGATGGGTGGCGTAATCATGCCGATCTCCATGGCGACCACATTGACCACTCCCCACCAAATCGGATCGTAGCCAAGCTCGACGATGACCGGGAACACGAAGGGCAGGGTGATGACCATGGCCGCGACGGTGTCGAACACGCTGCCCAGGACCAGATACATTACCATGAACAGCAAGATGACCATGAGCGGCGGCAGCCCCAGACCCATGATCGCCGCGACCAGCGCATCCGGCAGATGGGACAGGGTCACGAAATAGGCGAAAATCGATGCGCCCATGATGATGACGTAAATCAACCCGGTATTTCCGGCGGTTTCGCGCAGGGTGCTGAGGAATGTATTCCACGTCACCCGGCCGCGCGCGACCGCGAAGAAAAATGCGATGGTGGCCCCGACGGATGCAGCCTCGGTTACCGTAAACACTCCGGAATAAATCCCTCCCGAGACCACGCCGGCGAGAAACACGATGCCCCAGCACTCCGTGATCACCTTGATCCGTTCCGGCCAGGGCATTGCCGGGCCGGGCGGGCCGGCTTCCGGCTTGATCTTTGTGTAGATCCAGATGGTTATGAAATAGAAGACAACCGAAATCAGCCCGGGAATAATCGCCGCCGCAAACAGCGCGATGACGAATTCCTCGGTCAGAATTCCGTAAATGATCATTACCAGCGATGGCGGGATGATCATGCCGAGCGTTCCGCCGGCCGCGATACAGCCGCCGGCGAGACCGGGCTGGTAGTTCCGGTCCAGCATTTCGGGCAGGGCGACACGGGTAAACGTGGCCGCCGTCGCCACCGAAGAACCGCACACCGCGCCGAACCCGGCACAGCCGCCGATGGTCGCCATGGCGAGCCCGCCGCGTTTGTGGCCAATCAGAGCATAGAAAAGCTTGTACATGTCGGCGGCGAGCCCGGCGAGCCCGGCCAGGCCTCCCATCAGCAGGAACAGGGCCAGCACCGCCAGTTCCTCGCTGGCGATTTTCGACGACGGCTCAGTGCCGAATAACGATACCGCCGGACCCCAGCCAATCAGGAAACCGACGCCGATGAACCCTGAAATACCCATGGCGACGCCTATCGGCACATGTAGCGCGATCAGCACCAACATCCCGCCCATGCCGAGTATGCCGAGGATAATGGGGTCCATTTACGCTACCTTCCGGGCCATCGGTTTTAAGAACTCTGCTCAAGTCGCTCGGGAAGCGGCTCTCGGGTTTGGCCACGGATTGCGCCCAGGCATCGGTCGATCAAAACCCAGACCTGAATTGGGACGCAGAGCAACATGATGGTGGTGGTGACCCACCACCAGGGCGCAATCGGCAACTCGATTGTTTCCGTCACCCGTGCATTGACTTGATAATCCGCCGTGATCACCACGAATTGCCATGCCAACATGGAAAAGAACGCCAGCGTCATCAGTGAGCCGAAGGCATCAAGCCATCGGTGGGCGGCGGGGCCGAGCCCGGCCCCGAGAAACCTGATGGTGATGTTGTTGGACCGCAACAGACCGGCGGGAAAACAGGTTGCGATGACAATGGCGAAGATGACTTCGCCGACATCGCTGAACCCCGGGATGCGCGGCAGA
>CALGIA010000539.1 GCA_937916005.1 uncultured Rhodospirillaceae bacterium | reverse complement strand
TCATGCTGGCCCAACCGATTCCGTTGCGCACATCGATTTTTACGTTCTCGTATTTGTAATCCGCCATTTCACTTCCCCTTGATTTGCAATTGTGTTTAGCGATTGCCCTTATGTAAGCGACATTAGCCGATGCCTTCCTCGAGTCCAAGTGAGGCGGGGCCCGTGGACATCGATGGTCGAATGGGCCTAAATAGCGCCTGAAATCAATCGGCGGAGAAATGTCATGGCGGCATCCGGTATCTCGCAAAAACTCGACGATTTGATCGACGACAGGGTCGAAGACGGCATGTTCCGGGTGCATCGCAGCCTGTTCCATGATTCGGAAATTTATGAAGCCGAAATGGACGCCATCTTCGAAAGCAATTGGGGTTTTCTGTGCCATGAAAGCCAGATTCCCAACCCGGGCGATTATTTCGCGACCCATATCGGCCGCCAACCCGTCTTCGCACACCGTCAGGAAGACGGATCGATCCGCGCTTTCGTCAATGCCTGCACCCATCGGGGCGCGATTCTGACGCCCCTGCAGCGCGGCAACGCCAAGGTCCTGACCTGCCGGTTTCATGGCTGGTCCTTCAACTGCGATGGACGATGCGTCAACATCAAGAGCCAGGACACGGGCTTCCCCGATGACGGCTTCGACCGCGCCCATTTCGACCTGAAGGCGCTGGCCGATGTGGGCGATTATCGCGGCTTTGTCTTCGGAACCCTCAACCCGGATGCGCCGTCGCTGGACGACCATCTCGGCGAATCCCGCTTTCTGATGGATTTCTTCGCCGACCAGTCGCCCGACGGCATGGAGGTTCTGCCCGGGTCCCAGACCTATGTCTGCGATCACAACTGGAAGCTCCAGGCGGAAAACGTCACCGACGGCTATCACGTGGGCACGGTTCACCGGAATTTCATGACCACCATGCTGGGGCGAGAGGCGCGGGAAAACACGCAGGGCCTGCTGCGCACGGAAACCGGCCGCATCAAAGGCAATGTGGACAATGGCAGCTACTATCTCGGCAACGGTCATATCGTTCTGTGGGCCGACCGGGCGACGCCCGACGCGGCGCCGCTGTACCCGGCCACGGACCGGATCGAGGCGGAATTTTCCGAGGCGCGCGCCCATTGGATGCTGCGGCGCGGACGCAACGTGCTGGTGTTTCCCAACTTGGTGCTGAATGATCTGGCCTCGACCCACATGCGGACCTGCCGCCCGCTGAGCCCGACAAGGTGTGAGGTCACCATCTGGTGCATCGCGCCGCGTGGCGAGCCGGCCGATGCGCGCGCCGCGCGGCTGCGCAAGTTTGAGGATTTCTTTCTGGTCACCGGGCTTGCCACGTCGGACGACGTGGTCTCCCTCGACACCGCGCAGGCGGGGACGTTCGGTACGGAAGCCGGCTGGAACGAATATACCAGGGGCATTACCGAGTTCATCCAGGGGCCCGACGCGGAAGCTTCAAGGCTCGGCATGAACCCCGAAATGAGCAGCCCCAGCTGGGATCACGAAGCGGACTATATTGGTTTTTACCGCCATTGCCGCGATTTGCTGCGCAAGCATGACCAAACCACCATTGCCACAGCGGCTGAATAGCGCGTTCCGTTGAATCAGGACTTTCCATGACCGATACGCTCTGCATCGCACTGGCGCAGACCAATCCGACCGTCGGCGATGTGGTCGGCAATGTGGCGCGGCTGCGCAAGGCCCGGGCCGATGCGGCCGAAAAAAATGCCGATCTGGTTGTCTCGTCGGAACTGGTGGTGTCGGGTTATCCGCCGGAAGATCTGGTGCTGCGGCCCGTATTCCAGAACACGGTCGAGCGCGAAGTCGCGGCGCTGGCCGCCGAGACCGCCGATGGCGGCCCGGCCATGCTGATCGGCGCGCCCTGGGTCCAGGACGGCAAGCTGTATAACGCGGCGCTGTTGCTGGATGGCGGCGGGATTTCGGCGGTCCGGTTCAAGCATGATCTGCCCAATTACGGCGTGTTCGATGAAAAGCGCGTCTTCCAGGCGGGTCCGCTTCCCGGCCCGATGAATTTTCGCGGCGTGCGTCTCGGCGTCATGGTGTGCGAGGACATGTGGACCGGCGACGTGACCGAGTGCTTGGAAGAATCCGGCGCGGAAATCCTGGTGGTCATCAATGGCTCGCCCTTCGAGGACGAAAAGCAGGACCAGCGGCTGAATCTGGCCGTGGCGCGGGTCACGGAATCCGGCCTGCCGCTGATCTATGTGAACCAGATCGGCGGCCAGGATGAGCTGGTCTTCGACGGGGGATCGTTCGCGCTCAACGCGGATTCATCGCTCCGCGCCCAGACCGCCAGCTGGCGCGAGGACATGGGCCTGACCCAGTGGCGGCGCGGTGACAGTGGCTGGATTTGCGATATAGCCGATCGCATCGCGGCCCCCGAAGGCGACGCGTCGGTCTATGCGGCCATGGTGCTGGGCCTGCGGGATTACGTGCGCAAGAACGGTTTTCCCGGCGTCATCATCGGACTGTCCGGCGGCATCGATTCGGCGCTGACCGCGGCGGTGGCCGTCGATGCGCTGGGCGCCGACCATGTGCGCTGCGTGATGATGCCGTCGCCCTATACGTCCGATGACAGCCTGGAAGACGCGGCCCTGTGTGCGGAACGGCTCGGCGTGCGGCTCGATTCCATCTCCATCGGTCCGGCGATGGATGCGTTCGACGACATGCTGAGCGACTCGTTCGGGGATCTGCCGCCCGACACCACGGAAGAAAACATCCAGGCCCGGTCGCGCGGCCTGGCGCTGATGGCGCTGTCCAACAAGACCGGGGCCATGGTGGTGTCGACCGGCAACAAATCGGAAATGTCGGTGGGTTACGCGACGCTCTATGGCGATATGTGCGGCGGCTATTCGGTGCTCAAGGACGTCTACAAGATGGCGGTGTTCTCCCTGTCGCGCTGGCGCAACGACCATGTGCCCGACGATGGGCTGGGCCCGGCGGGCGAGGTCATCCCCCTGCGCATCATCACCAAGCCGCCCTCGGCGGAGCTCAAGCCCGACCAGACCGACCAGGATTCATTGCCGCCCTATGAAGATCTCGACCATATCCTGAACTGCCTGAATGAACGGGATCTCAGCATCGACGATGTGGTGGATCAGGGCTATCCGCGCGAATTGGTGCTGCGCGTCTGGCGCATGCTGATCGGCGCGGAATACAAGCGCCGCCAGGCCCCGCCCGGGGTCAAGATCACCGGGCGCTCGTTCGGCCGCGACCGCCGCTACCCCATCGTGAACGCTTTCCGGGGAATAGGTTAGCGGGAAACCGCCGTTCGCGGCCCTCTCCCGAAAGGGACCCTCGCATCGTGCCTATCCGTTTAAGACAGACAACCACTACATTCAAGGTTGCCGCACACATCCTTTTTACGGCAGCAATTAGCCGATAGGCGACATTCCAGCAGGTGACGCTTACGCCGGCTTTCCGACCAGAGCGGAAATCGGAGCTTCAGTAGTATAGGACCGTTCATGACCCGGAACGGACTCTCGGCGTTC
>CALGIA010000538.1 GCA_937916005.1 uncultured Rhodospirillaceae bacterium | reverse complement strand
TTTCACCGGGTAGCGCAGCGCCAGGCTGCCGATGGATGCAAACCCCAGGCGGAGCGAAAACAGCAATATGCCCGCCACAAGACCGACATGAAGCCCGGAAATCGCCAGCAGATGAGCGAGCCCGGCTTCCCGCATCGCGACCAGCACGTCTTCGGGGATGGTCCCCCGCTCCCCGGTCATCAGCGCCGCCGCGATGGCGCCCTTGGCGCCGTCCAGACTATCGAGCACCCGTTCGGTGAAATTGTTGCGCAGCTTGCCGATCCAGACACGCCACGACACGCCATCGGGCGCGCGCGAGACAATCCGCGGATTGCCGAGCGCAAATCCGACGGCGCCAATGCGCTGAAAATAGGCCCTGCGCGCGAAATCGAATGCGCCGGGGGCGGCCGGGCTGGGCGGCGGCGACAGCACGGCCCGCAACCGAACCACATCCCCCGGATTGATCGCGCGCGGCGATGACCGGAGCCTGATGCGCGCCCGTTCCGGCAGCTGATCGGCGGAAAGACGGGGAATGGACAGGTGATCGAGCACCAGACGATGGCCTTTTTCAAGGGGCTGAACATGCAGCACACGCCCCTCTATCATCGTGGGGCCGATGCGCTTCGTCAGGATCGGGGCATCGACGGAAGCCGTACGAAGCTGCGCGACGGAGAAACCGGCGCCCATGGCCGCCAGGGCAATCGCCACAACAAGGGCCGCCCCGCTACGCAGACGGAAAACCAAGCCCGCCAGAATGGCCCCAATCGTCATCAACGCCCCGGCATAGAGGGGCGGCTCCCACGGCAACGAAAAATATCCGCCCACGCCAACGGCGAGACAGACCGGCAGCCACAACGCCCAACGGGTCCGTTCCGCCACCAGCCATGCCATCAATATCAAGTGAGTACGGGAAACCACGCGGAACCTTTTGAGAATTGTTATTGCCCCTGTTGGACGAAATCTAACATGGATTCACACCTACATTCCCCGGCGGAAACATGTTAAAACCCGCCCGCTCCCACTTCAGGCGGCAATCTCGGATCGGAACATGATGTCGGTCGTTACGCGCTTTGCGCCCTCCCCTACCGGGTTCCTCCATATCGGCGGCGCGCGCACGGCGCTGTTCAACTGGCTGTTTGCGCGTCACCACGGCGGAAAATTTCTGCTTCGGATCGAGGATACGGACCGGAAACGGTCAACCCAGGAAGCCATCGACGCCATTTTCGAGGGTATGCGCTGGCTCGATCTGGACTGGGACGAAGAGCCTCTGTTTCAATCGACCCGCGCCCAGCATCACGCCGGCTGCGCCAGAAAACTCCTGGACCAGGGCAAAGCCTATTACTGCTACTGCACGCCCGAGGAACTGGCCGAGATGCGGGAAAAAGCCCGGGCGGAAGGCGGCCGCATGCTCTATGACGGACGGTGGCGCGACCGGTCGCCCTCGGAAGCCCCGGACGGCATCCCGCCCGTCGTCCGTTTCAAGGCGCCGCAGGAAGGCGAAACCATCATCTCCGACTCGGTTCAGGGCGACGTCCGCGTCGCCAATGACCAGCTTGACGACATGGTTCTGTTGCGGGCCGATGGAACCCCGACCTATATGCTGTCGGTGGTGGTCGACGATCACGATATGGGCATCACCCACGTGATCCGCGGCGACGACCATCTCACCAATGCTTTCCGCCAGACCCAGCTGTTTCTCAGCCTGGGGTGGAGTCCGCCGGTCTTCGGCCATATTCCGCTGATCCACGGGGCGGATGGCGCAAAGCTGTCGAAACGGCACGGCGCGCTCGGCGTCGAAGCCTATCGCGATATGGGCTTCCTGCCCGAAACGGTTTTCAACTATCTGCTCCGGCTTGGCTGGGGTCATGGCGATGATGAAATCATCGACCGGCAACAGGCGGTCGAGTGGTTCGATCTGCCGGGCGTCGGGCGCTCGCCGGCGCGGTTCGACATGGACCGCCTGACCAGTCTGAACGCCCACTACATCCGCACCGCCGACGACCGGCGTCTCGCGGACGCGATCACCCCGCTTCTCGCGGAACGTCTGGGAAGCCCGCCCGATGCCGACGCCATGTCCCGGGTTGCCGCGGGGATGCCGGAGCTAAAGGAGCGCGGAAAAACATTGGGTCAACTGGCTGATTCCGCTCTATTTTACGCCTTCAAGAGACCTCTTGAACTCGACAACAAAGCGACCAAGATTCTCAACGATCAGGCCCGGGCCATTCTGGGCCGGCTGGTTCCTGCCCTGACAACATTTGATCCCTGGACTGCCGAAAACATCGAAACCGCGGTCCGGGACTTTGCGGAAGCAGAAGGTCTCAAGCTCGGCGATGTGGCTCAGCCGCTCCGCGCCGCCTTCACGGGCACCAATGTATCGCCGGGGATTTTTGAGGTGGCCGCCGTTCTGGGTCGTGATGAGGCGCTCGGAAGAATTGAAGACATCGCGGATTAGGCGCCAATCGGGACAATTGCGTAAATCCCCGTTAACCCGGCAACGTTATTGTTTGCGTTGCATAATTTGATTTGCGCGCCCAAAACCGGTACTTTCTTAACCAATTACGATACCAACGCGACACGCGGAAAATACTTCACCAAGGGAAGCCATTATGAGCAATGATTCGTCCGCCACGACCGAGGGCATGACCTTAATCGACAACGCCACGGGAAAAGAATTGCCGTTGACGGTAATCGAAGGAACCGTGGGACCAAAGGTCATCGATATCCGGAAGTTATATGCGGACACGGATTGCTTCACCTATGACCCGGGTTTTACGTCCACCGGCAGTTGCGAATCCAAGATTACCTATATCGACGGTGATGCGGGGATTTTGCTCTATCGCGGCTATCCGATCGAACAGCTCGCCGCGAAAAGCGACTTCATGGAAGTCTGCTATCTGCTGCTCTACGGCGAATTGCCGAACGCGGGCCAAAAATCCAAATTCGAATCCGACATCACAAATCACACGATGGTGCATGAACAGCTCCACAAATTCTACGATGGCTTCCGGCGTGACGCTCACCCCATGGCGATCATGTGCGGCGTTGTCGGCGCCCTGTCGGCGTTTTACCACGACAGCACGGATATCGCGGATTCACACCAGCGGATGGTCGCGTCCTATCGCCTGATCGCCAAAATGCCGACCCTGGCGGCCTGGGCGTTCAAATATTCCATTGGCCAACCCTTCATCTATCCGCGCAATGATTTGGGCTATGGGGAAAACTTCCTCCATATGATGTTCGCCACGCCGTGCGAGGACTTCAAGGTGAACCCCATTGTCGCCAAGGCGATGGACCGCATTCTGATCCTCCACGCCGATCACGAACAAAACGCTTCCACATCGACGGTCCGGCTTGCCGGCTCCAGTGGCGCCAATCCATTCGCCTGCATTGCGGCCGGCATCGCGAGCCTTTGGGGTCCCGCCCATGGCGGCGCCAACGAAGCGGTGCTGAACATGTTGCATGAGGTGGGCAGTTCGAACCGGATTCCCGAATATATCGACAAGGCAAAGAACCCGGATGATCCGTTCAGGCTCATGGGCTTCGGCCATCGGGTTTATAAGAATTTCGACCCGCGGGCCACGCTGATGCGCGAAACCTGCCATGAGGTGCTCGACGAACTGGGGATCAAGGATGAACCCCTGCTCGACCTGGCCATGGAGCTGGAACGCATCGCGCTGGAAGACGAGTATTTTGTCGAGCGCAAGCTGTACCCGAATGTGGATTTCTATTCGGGTATCATCTTCCGCGCCATCGGCATTCCGGTCAGCATGTTCACCGTGGTCTTCGCGGTCGCGCGCACGGTCGGCTGGATTTCCCAGTGGAACGAGATGATCGAGGATCCGAGCCAGAAAATCGGCCGTCCGCGGCAACTCTATACGGGCGAGCTAAGCCGCGACTATGTCGACGTCAAAAAACGCGGATAGAGCACTTTCCGAACCGTGACATATCTACGGAATCGCTGGTATGTCGCCTGCTGGTCGGAAAAACTGACCGCAGATCCTCTGGCCCGAATATTTCTCGGTGATTCCGTCGTTCTCTATCGCGGCGAAAACGGCGCGCCGGTGGCGCTGGAAGACAGATGTTGTCACCGCTCCGCACCGCTATCTATGGGCAAGGTCGAAGGGAACAAGATCCGCTGCGGCTATCATGGGCTGGTCTTCGATCCGTCGGGCGCATGCGTGTCCATTCCAGGCCAGTCGCGCATTCCGCCGGGCGCGGGGGTACGGTCTTACCCAATCGTGGAGAAATGGGGCGCGGTCTGGATATGGCCGGGCGCGCCGGACGCCGCCGACCCGGCGCTCGTTCCAAACATTTTCTGGCTGGATGACCCAGGCTGGATGCCAGCGTCGGGCTATATAAACATAAAGGCCGACTACCAATTGCTGGTCGACAATCTGCTCGACCTGACCCATGTCAGCTATCTTCACCGCACCACCCTCGCCGGGGACGACGTGGAAGCCACGACGCCGGTGCGTACCGAACGCAAAGGAAATTCTATCACCGTCGAACGCTGGATGACGAACGTATCGCCACCACCGCTATACACCCGCGCGAGCGGAATCGAGGGAATCGTGGATCGTTGGCAACTGATCCAATGGGAAGCGAACTATGCCCGAAAGTTGGTGACGGTGATTTCAGGCGGCGTGTTTGATTTG
>CALGIA010000537.1 GCA_937916005.1 uncultured Rhodospirillaceae bacterium | reverse complement strand
GGCGAATTCCAGTCGATCTGGCGTAGTTCGAGAAACCCGATATCGAACCATGAGGCCAACAGTTCTTTCAAATCCTCCTCGAGCCCCCGCACTTCCCCGTTTGTATTCCGGAGATCCAGCAATTGGGCGCGCATATCAACTAAAAATTTAACACCATCTGGTAATTCATTGAATTGCATAAGTAAATGTCGGCGAGGGGGCTCCAAAGCCAACCGTAGCCGGCGTTCCGCATTTTTGCGGCCTACCCAATCGTCGAATTCATCGAGTCCAGCGACCGCCGCGCCGATGCTGTCCCGGTCGGTGTCAAATTCCATTGCGAGGATTTGTAGAAACCGTTCCCGGCCCACGGGGTCCAGCGCGAGATAATTCCGTCCCAGGGCGGCGGCGCGGGCGCGGGAAGAAACCTCTCCGCCACGGCCTTCCAGGCAGGCGCGCATCTGGTCACGCACCCGGTCGGCGTCGCGGTCCGGTAAATTCGGTTGAACGGCCACGCCGGATCCGTTACCGCCCTGGATGGACGACGACGCTTCCCGCCATGCATTGCGAAATCTCTGCACGGTGCGCTGGAACAGCCCTTCACTTGGCAAGTCATCGGCCATCAAATAGTCATCCTGGCATGTTTGAGGAGGGGTGTTTTACGACAATCGTTTCAATAAAACGGACTGTCACCGTCTGTAAAAATCCAATGGATGGGATTTGCCGGTTCCGCTACCAGAGCCCGCAATGGTCACGAATAGCGCGTGGAAGTTTTCGTGATTGGCAATCACGTCCGACAGGCATTCGCTGCTCAGTGGGACTCCCAATATGCGCGCCGCGCGTTCTAAATACACCGCCGGATCGTCTTGCAATTCGGTCATTCTCGTTCGAACCCTCAATCCCGCTATTAGACTACACCAGCGCCGCACGCGCTTCCAGATGGTATAAGCAATATGTAAATCACCACGTTCCGGGAACTTCCTCGCTTGCGACGGAGGTCTCTTTACGACAAATTCACCTTATGACCCAAAGTCACGGAGTAAAAAAATGCTAGGTCTCGGACTCGCCTCGTCCCACGCGCCCGCCATGTTCTGCCCTGCGGAAGCCTGGCCCGTGGTGTATGACGCCATTCCCGATTACATGAAGGGGTCTCAGCCCCATACCGCCAAGCTGGAAACCCCCGAGGTGATCCGCCAGCAACTGGCGCGGACCGATGCGGCGTTCGAGGTCTTGCGCAAGCAGATCGAGGATTTCGCCCCCGATGCGATCATTTATATCGGCGACGACCAGGGTGATCTGTTCAATAAATCGAATATTCCGGCGATCAGCATCTTTACCGGCAATGAAGTCTGGGGCTCGACCCTCCCCTGGTACATGGGCGAGCCGCCCGAGGACTCGCGCCTCACCATTCAGGTGGATTCCGCCCTGGCCAAGCATATTCTCAAGGGCCTGATGAAGCGAGATTTCGATCCCGCCTACCACGAGACCATGCAGCCCCTGGGCAATCCCGAGCGCGGCGTGTCCCACATGGTGGTTTTCCCCCATCCCAAGCTGGTGCCTGATAACGACATCCCGATCGTGCCGATTTTTCTCAACGAGTATTTTCCGCCCATGCCGTCGGCGCGGCGGTGCTGGAATCTCGGTCTAGCGCTGCAGGAAATCGTCGATGACTGGCCCGGCCGGGTGGCGATCTATGCGTCGGGCGGGTTGTCCCATGATCCCATCGGCCCGCGCGCCGGATGGATTGACGAGCCGCTGGATCGCTGGATTCTGGAACGGATCGAAAACAACGAGGGCGAGGAACTGTGTTCCCTGTTCACATTCGATTCCGACACCATGAGCGGCGGCACCGGCGAAACCCGCGCCTGGGTCAGCGTCGCCGCCGCCTGTCGGCGCCCGGCCGAGATTGTCGATTACGTGCCGTCTCATCACGCCAAGGTCGGGCTGTCGTTCGCCTATTGGCCGTGGGAAGACGCGGCTGCGGCTCAGGCCGCCGAATAGGTGACCGGAATGGCGAGACCGCAAAATTTTTATCCCGGAGAACCACTGCCCGACGATGAAATGCGGGTCACGTTGCTGGGTACCGGGACGCCGTTTCCGCGCCGGGGGCAGGCTGCCGCCTGTATTTTCGTCGAGGCGGCGGGGCATAAATTCCTGCTTGATTGCGGTCCCGGCGCGCCGGCCAATTTCACCTCGCTTGAAATTCCGTTTGCCGAAGTCGACAAGGTGTTCCTGACCCATCACCATGTGGATCATATCGGTGGGCTCGACCAGTTCTGGATTGGCGGTTGGACCTATGGCAGGCGCGAGCCCCTGAACATCTGGGGACCGGCCGGCACGAGCAAGATCATCGAGCATTTTCAGGCGATCTATGAGTGGGATATTGAAACCCGCCGGCGGGTTTTTGAAACTCTCGCGGGGTCGGAACTTGTTTGCACTGAATATGACGAGGGCGTGGTTTATGATCACGATGGGCTGAAGCTTACCGCCTTCGTGGTTGATCACACCCCGCCACAGAACACCTACGGTTTCCGGATCGAGGCGGCGGGCCGGACCATGGTGTTTTCCGGCGACACCAAGAGATGCCAGAATCTGATCGATCACGCCCAGAATGCGGATCTGATCATCCATGAATCCTTTCCGCCCATAGAAATCTACGCCGCCAAGGCGGGCCGTCCCATGGAAGTGGCCCATAATATTGCTGAAGTGGTGCATACCTCGCCGCGCGAGGTGGGCGCGGTCATGGCCGAAACCAACCCCCGGCTCGGCGTGATCTACCACATGTATAATAACGACGATGTGGTGGGCCCGGCACTGCTCCAGGTGCGGGAAAAATATCAGGGCCGGTTCGAAATTGGTCATGATCTTATGGTGATCAATATCGGCGATGACATTTCCGTGCGGCCCGCCGTGATTTCCGACAAGCCCTGGCCGGTTCGCCCGTCTGGCGAATTCACCACTGCCCCGGGTCATTGAAGCAGGGAAGGAACCGAGCATGAGCGCACCGCCACCACGCCTGACGGAGGAAGCCCAGCCCTTTATTCCCTATGCGGATATGTCTACGCTGCCCGACAAGCTGAAAGCGCCGCTGGAAGCCTATGAGGCGCGCATGGGGTTTATGCCCAATGCCTTGAAGCTCTATGGTCACCGGCCGGAAATCCTCGCGTTGCTGGTACAGCTGAACAATGTGGTGATGCGCGACCCGTCGGGTCATCTCGACCAGGGGCTCAAACGGCGCATCGGCGCCTATTGCTCGCGGCTTAACGGCTGCACCTATTGCACGGCCCATAATTGCGGCACGTTGAAGACCGCAATCGATACGGATGCGGAAGGTTGGGGCTTTACCGACGACGACATCTCGGAACTATTCCATGATGATTACGTCCCGGACGAGGCGGCCGAAAAGGCATGCTTCGATTATGCCAGGGCGGCGAGTACGGATTCCTCCAGCGTTTCCGGTGAAATACTTGATGCGCTGGCCGAACATTTGACGCCGCCGCAGGTCGTTGAGCTGGGTTGCCTGGTCGGGTTCTGGAAAATGTACAACACGATACATGATAGCCTCCATGTTCCACTGGAACAGAACCTGTTGACCGAATCCGGCTGGGTGGATCGCTGAACCGACGTCACAAGGGAGCGAATTGATGGGAAATCTTCGAGACGGGGCGTGGACCGATGAGGACACGCTGAGCGAGGATCAGGGCGGCAAATATGTGAAGGTCCCGTCGCGCTTCCGTAACTGGATCACGGCGGACGGCGCGTCGGGTTTCAAGGCGGAACCGGGGCGTTATATCCTGTATTCGTCGGTTGGCTGTCCATGGGCCCATCGCGCGGTATTGTTCCGGACCCTGAAAAAGCTCGAAGACATCATCCCGCTGGTCAATACGGAGCAGGTCGTGGGCGGGCAGGGCTGGACATTTCCCGAAGGCGGGCATGTGGTGCCGGGAACCGACTACCGCGCCCGGTATCTGCACGAAGTCTATACGCTGAGCGATCCGGACTGCACATCGCGGGTCACGGTGCCGACCATTTGGGATACACAGAAACTTTGCGTGGTGAATAACGAATCCTCCGAAATCATCCGCATGTTCAATTCGGAATTCTCGGCCTTCGCGCCTGAAACCATCGATCTGTATCCGCAGGACAAACGCACCGAGATCGAGGAAATGAATGCGTTGGTGCTGGACGGAATCAATAACGGCGTCAATGGCTGTGGCCGCTCGTCATCCCAGGAAGCCTATGAGCAATCGTTCGATCTGCTGTTTTCCACCCTGGACCGGCTGGAGGAACGCCTGTCCGGGCAGCGCTATCTCTGCGGCGGCCGGCAGACCGAGGCCGACTGGCGGTTTTATCCCAATCTGATTCGCTTCGATTCAGTCTATTACATCGGGTATAAGTGCAATCTGCGCCGCCTGGAGGATTATCCCAATCTGTCGAATTATTTCCGCGAGCTCTACCAGACGCCGGGAATTGCCGAGATCAGCGACGTCGAGGGCATGAAAAAAAATACCTTCGGCAAGGCCGGCCCCATAGGCGCCAACGGCGTCATCCCCAAAGGACCCGATCTCGGGCTTGAACGTCCCCATGACCGTGAACGTTTTACGGCATAGCTTGGGGATAGTCACAGTTTCATGACGCTGCGCCGCTGGCTGACCTCGCCACATTCCGCCGCAATTCTGGCCGTTGCCATTTTTGCGCTCAACTACATCATTGGGCGCGGCGTGCGGGACGATGTTCCGCCTTTTACGCTGGGATTTGTCCGCTGGGCGGGCGGGGCGGTTATATTGATGCCGTTTGCGTTGCGGGGACTGCGCGGCGATTGGGCGGCGTTGGCGAAAAAATGGCCGGTGGTCGCGGCATGCGGCTTCCTGATGCCGTTTGTAGGCGCCGGGCTGGCCTATGTGGCGTTGACGACAACCCTGGCGGTCAATGCCTCCGTGGTGCAGACCTCCTTGCCGGTGCTGATTATTTTGTTAGCCGCCGTGGCGCTGCGCGAACGGATTACGATCACCGTCGCGCTGGGATCTGTGCTGGCGATACTGGGCGTTCTGGGCATTATCATTCGGGGGGATCTGGCGGTCCTCGCCGAATTGCGCTTCAATCCGGGCGATCTGATATTGTTGGTGTGCAATCTTGGGCTTGCCGGTTATGCGGTGCTGGTCAAATTCGTACCCAGGGTACGGCCGGCATCCCTGATACTGATGCTTTGCCTGTTGGGCGCGGCCTATCATGCGCCCTTCATCGCTTGGGAACTCTCCCA
>CALGIA010000536.1 GCA_937916005.1 uncultured Rhodospirillaceae bacterium | reverse complement strand
GTTGGAACACATCCGACGCCACCCGATAATCTGTTGATTTCCGACCCCGCAGTCATCACCAGCGATGACGTCCCGCGACTGACCGAACTGCCCCGTTCCATGGTGGTGATCGGTTGTGGCGTTGTCGGTATTGAGTACGCCTCCATGTTCGCCGCCCTTGGCGTGGACGTAACGGTGGTGGATGGACGGCGCCGGCCCCTGGAATTTCTCGATGATGAAATCATCGATGAACTTATGCACCAGATGCGGGATATGCGCGTCATTTTCCGGCTTGGCGAAACCGTCGAACGTCTGGAACGCCTTGAGAACGGCAGGCGTCATGTGGCCGTGCATCTTCAGTCCGGCAAGCGCATGGCGACGGACCTCGCACTCATATGCGCCGGCAGACTTGGCGCAACCAACTCCTTAAAACTCAATTCCGCCGGTCTTTCAGCGGATGAACGGGGACGACTCATTGTAAACGACGAATTTCGGACCGAAACATCCAATATCTTTGCCGCGGGGGATGTCATTGGATTCCCGAGTCTGGCCGCCACATCTTCCGAACAGGGTAGATTAGCGGCCTGTAAAGCTTTCGGAGTGGATTCCGGCCCAATGCCGGAAAACTTTCCGGTTGGAATTTACGCAATACCCGAAATTTCCATGGTTGGAAAAACAGAGCGCTCTCTGACCGAAGAAAAAATTCCCTATGAAACGGGGATTGCCCGGTTCCGCGAAATCGCCCGTGGGCAAATTATTGGTGACGTATCCGGGTTTCTGAAACTGCTGGTTCACCGCGAAACACGGAAGATACTGGGCGCCCATATCATTGGGACAGGCGCGACAGAATTAATTCATATCGGCCAGTGTGTAATGGGGCTTAACGGTACGCTGGATTATCTCATTGAGACTATATTCAATTACCCGACGCTTGCGGAATGCTATAAGGTCGCCGCGCTCGACGCCCATAACAAGCTATCGCTGCAGTAGGTATCCGGGTCGGCAAGACGGAAAATACGCGTAGAAGAAGCCCCGCGCGAAGGCTAGTCCGGCCTTGAACTATCGCTATCGCCATCCCCAATTTCAGGCTGTGGCGCTGAGGCCGGGTCGTCATCGGTCGCCGCCGGCTCGTTAACGCGATTTCCATTTACGGAAGCATCGGTCGATTGCGCCTCTGGAGCATCCGGTGACTCACCGGTCTCTTCCGAAGCCCGGCTATCTCTCTGTTGCCGGTTTTCGGGTCCGGGCAATTGGGACGCCGCCTGCTCGCTTTGTTCCTCACCCCCGCCATTTGCCGTCATCAGGCGAAAATAATGCTCGGCGTGCTGGAAATAATTTTCTGCCGCCACCCGGTCATCGGTCAGCGTCGCGTCCCGCGCCAGGGCGAGATATTTTTCCACGACCTGCTGCGCATTCCCCCGAACCTTAACTTCAGGCCCGTTGCTGTCATAACTGTTTGACCGGGGATTGGAGTTCTTCCGGCCGTTATTACCCCTTCCGCGCACACGCTTCGGATTGGATCCTTGTCTTATGGGTCCTGGATTTCTATTCAAGCTACAACTCTTCCTTTCCCATTTGGGACCAACCCAAACTGCCAACAATTTCACATATCCATGTGCAATTGTTCGGCTGGCGTCTCTCGGAGGGTGTTTCTGTGAGCCTACAGAGTCTGTTTCATGACATCCCGTAAAGCCACCCTACATTAGTCAGGAAAACGCCTCTGACCAACACTTTTTTTACTAACAGTTCGTTAACGCAGGTGCATGCCGAAGCACCAGACAACGCGCCACGCCACCGAGGTCATGGCGTTGGTCCAATATGTCCAGACCCACTCTGGTCATGATCTGACCGACCGGCCCCGATTGCCCGGCCCCCAGTTCAATTAGCGCAATTCCCTGGCTCCGCAACCGACGCACGAGAACGGGCCCCAGGGCGCGATATTCGGCGAGCCCATCAATGCCGCCATCAAGCGCCAATCGCGGTTCGAAAAGCGCAACTTCGGGCTCCAGTAAATTCAATTCTCTGGTCGGAATATAAGGCGGATTCGACACAACTATATCGAACTCCCCAGCAAGACCAGTGTCCCATTCCGCTCGGAGAAATTCGGCGCGCTTGTCGAGACCCAACGTCTCGGAATTTTCTTTTGCGACGTCGAGCGCGGCCTGGCTGATATCCATGCCGACACCCGAGGCGTTCGGAAATTCGCTCAATATCGCCAGGAGCAGACAACCCGTTCCCGTGCCGAGATCGAGTACCCGCAAACGCCGTCCTCGATCAACCACGTGTTTGAGCACCGCTTCGACCAAGGTTTCGCTGTCGGGGCGCGGATCCAGAGTGTCGGGCGTTACCCGGAAATTCAGGCTCCAGAATTCTCTTTTTCCGAGAACATGGGACATGGGCTCGCGCCGAACACGCCGTGACAACGCAGACTCCAATTCTATCATACCAGCGTCATCAATTTCGAATTCGGGATGGCCAATTACTTTCTCGGCGCCGAAACCAAGGACATGAGACAGCAGAAGGCGCGCCTCCCCACGGGAGTTTTCAATTCCTCCCGCGTCCAGCCGCCGGGCTGCGTCCGTCAGTGCGGTGGAGATGGTTACCATGGACATCACCCGATTTCGCCAAGCCTACCTGCTTGGTCATCCGCGATCAGCGCTTCTATTACCTCGTCCAGCCCATCGCCGGCCAACACCTTATCCAGCTTGTGGAGCGTCAGGTTGATCCTGTGGTCGGTGATGCGGCCCTGAGGGAAATTATATGTACGAATTCGTTCTGAACGATCTCCGGACCCGACCTGGCTCCGGCGCGCGTCGGCGCGCTCCGCATCCATTGCGGCGCGCTCGGCGTCGTAAATTCGCGCACGCAGGACTTTCATGGCCTTCGCCTTGTTCTTGTGCTGAGATTTTTCATCCTGTTGGGACACGACAATTCCGGTCGGAATATGTGTGATGCGTATGGCGCTATCCGTGGTGTTGACAGATTGGCCCCCAGGACCGGACGCCCGAAAAACATCAACTCTCAGGTCCTTATCTTCGATATTGACGTCAACTTCCTCGGCCTCGGGAAGAACCGCAACCGTGGCTGCCGAGGTATGAATTCGGCCGCTGGATTCCGTTTCGGGCACCCGCTGAACGCGATGCACCCCTGATTCAAATTTCAGGCGGGCGAAAACGCCTTTTCCGGTGATTTCGGCGACCGCATCCTTAAAACCGCCGATCCCCGTATCGCTCACCTGCAGGATCCCAAACCGCCATCCCTGTAATTCTGCATAACGCTGATACATACGGAACAGATCGGCGGCGAACAACGCAGCCTCATCGCCCCCCGTTCCCGCGCGGATTTCCAGAATTGCATTCTTTTCGTCCGCGACATCCTTGGGCAAAAGAATAATTTTTAGCGATTTCTCCAACTTGGGAAGCGAACCGCGAAGACCCAGGAATTCTTCATGGGCAAGGTCACGCATTTCCGCATCGCCATCGGGATCGGCGATTATCCCCTCCAGATCCTTAATTTCAGCCTCAACCTTTCGAAGGTCATGGATCGCACCAACGACCGGGGAAAGTTCGGCGTATTCCTTGGACAGTCGAATAAATGTGTTGGAATCGGCGCCGCCGTCTCCCGACATTGCCGCCCCGATTTCCTCGTGACGGGCAATCAGCCTATCAAGCTTGTCTATTAGATTTGGATCAAGCGCCACGCAAATTATTCCTTAGTGGAGGGAGGCTTCGAAGATGAAACATCGTCGAGCCCGAAAAGCCGCCGCAGCACATGTTCGCCTTCAACGGGATCGCCATTGCTTGCCATCTCCTTGAGACCCATCGACGGATCATGCAGCAGCCGGTTGATCAGGCGCCGGGTCACCGCATCAACATCCCGGCCATCGCTTTCGGCAAGAATCGATTTCCGCACATTTTCGAAATGTGCCCGTAGTTGAGTAAGCGTGGGGTCCGAATTCCGGCCGGCGTTCCGGCGCAAAAACTTCGTGACCTCTTCGTCGATTATCTTCCGTGCGTCCAATGCCGCCACGTCACGGCCCGCTCGGCCCATGGCGGCAATTCGTTCGAGATCGTCGAGATCATACAGAAACGCGCCATCCAATTCATTAACCTCCGGCTCGACATCGCCGGGAACCGCAACATCGATCAGGAAAACGGGCCGATGCCGCCGACTCCCCAGCGCCTGGCGCATTTGATCCAGTGAAATAGTATGTTCGCCGCCCCCAACCGAAGAAATCACGACTTCCGAGCCTGCAAGAAATTCACCCAATCGATCAAACGACGCGTAATGACAACCGATTCGGCGCGCAACCGCCTCCGCGCGGGCGGGTAAATGCGACATCACGGTCATCTGCTGAAGTCCGCTGGCCATGAGTTGCTCCGTGACCAGTTCTCCCATTTCACCGCCAACAATCAACAAGCCCTCACAGCGGGACAAATCCCCATGCACATCCCGGGCGAGTTGTAACGCGACCGTGGCCATGGATACGGGCCGTTCCCCAATCGTGGTTTCGGTACGCACCCGCTTGGCAACGCCATAGGCGGCCTGAAGCAGCAATTCGAGTTCACGCCCTGACATTCCGGCATTTGCCGATGCCCGGTGACTATCCCTGATCTGCCCATTGACCTGTGGTTCCCCGATTACGGGGCTATCCAGCGCCGCCGCGACAGAAAACACATGGCGGACCGCTGCCTGATCTTCAAGAGCATAGAGTTGTGGTGCTATTTCGTCTTCTTCCATGCCGCAATGTTCGGCGAATAATCGCCTTACAATTAGCGTCGCCTCGCCGGGCTCCCCATGGGCCGCCTGAACTTCGGTCCGTGCACAGGTTGACAGCAGCATCGCCTGATGCAATCCGGCATCGCGCAGCCGGAAAAGAAGATCGATTGCACGACCATCTTCGACAAATAATCTGTCCCTGGTCGAATTGGTACTGGAGCGATGGTTCGCGCCAACGACCAGATATCTCTGGGTATCTTGCTGCGCACTCATATCGCCCTCAGGCGTACCGGGTCAGTTGGTCTTTCAACTCGACAAGTTGTACAAGTTCCTGCTCACCCGTATCGAAATCCCGCAAGGTGACCGCGTCCTGCGCCAGTTCGTCGGCGCCAATAATTATCGCAATTCGGGCATTTAATTTATTTGCCCGGTTGAGTCGCTTTTTGAGGTTGCCCCGATATCCAAGCTCAACGGTAAAACCCTGCTGCCTGAGATCATTCGTTATCCGCAGCGCATGAATTTGCGCGTCTTCCCCGACCGGGATAACGGCGATCGGCCGTATCGGCGACGGCACATCCTTGATCAACATGGCAAGCCGTTCAACGCCGGCGGCCCATCCGACCCCCGCGGTCTGAGGCCCCCCCATCAAACCAACCAGCCCGTCGTAACGACCGCCCGCCAGGACTGCGCCCTGGGCGCCGAGGGCCTCTGTGGTGAATTCAAATGCCGTATGGCAATAGTAATCCAGACCGCGGACCAGGCGGGAATTCCGCACATAGCCAATGCCCAGCGTTTCGAGCCCCGATTCCACCACGGCGAAAAAATCCGAGGATTCCGCATCAAGGCTATCGCCAAATTCCGGCGCGCCGGCAACAACTTCACGATCATTGGGATTCTTGGAATCCAGAATGCGAAGCGGATTGCGCTCCAGCCGCTCGAGACTGTCTTTGGATAACGCAGCCCTGTGATCCTGAAAATACTCGACCAGGACATTGCGATAGGCGGCACGGCTTACCGTATTTCCCAGAGTATTGAGTTCCAGCGTGGTCTCATCATATACGCCCAGATCGGTCAGAATTGCGGCACCGAGCGCAATGATTTCCACGTCGCCCAATGGTTCCGGAACGCCCAAAAGCTCGGTGCCAATCTGGTGAAATTGCCGCAACCGCCCTTTTTGCGGACGCTCGTATCGGAACATGGGCCCGTAATAAAAATATTTAAGCGGAAGATTTTGGCTCAAACCACCCGAAATCAACGCCCGGGCGATGCCCGCCGTACCTTCCGGACGAAGCGTGATTTCGTCTCCACCCTTGTCTTCGAAGGTATACATCTCCTTTGTCACGATATCGGACGTATCGCCCAGTGTCCGCTTGAACACTTCGGTAAATTCGAAAATGGGGGTCGCGATTTCCTCATAGCCGTAACGCTGCGTCACAGCCCGGGCGCTATCCGCTATATGGCGAAAATTCCGGCTATCATCCGGCAATAAATCGTGGGTGCCCCGTACAGGCTGCAACGATGTCACAATAAAATTCGACC